>JAKALI010000087.1 GCA_021813195.1 Pseudomonadota bacterium | reverse complement strand
TGCACGCGGTGCGGAGGCAAATAGCGCATGAGCGAGACCAACTCCAATCGCATTGAGGCACCAGGTTTCGGGGTTTTCATCGACCGCTTGCGCCCCGTTACCTTCACGTTTGATGGCAAGATCATCAACGGTTATCACGGAGACATGGTCGCATCAGCGCTGTTGGCAAATGGGCAAGCCATACTGTCTCGCTCATTCAAGTACCATCGGCCACGCGGCATCCTCACCATGACCGGTCACGATGCCAACACGCTCGTGCAGGTGGCCGACGAACCTAATGTGCGCGCTGATCTTTATCCCGTCTCATCCGGGCTCGCTGTCACCTCGATCAATCGCCTGGGCTCCCTCGAGCGGGATGCGTATGGGATTCTCGATCGCTTTTCGCGCTTTCTGCCGGTTGGGTTCTATTACAAGACCTTCTTCTGGCCGAAAGGTGCGTGGCGCTATTTCGAACGGCCCATCCGCGTCATGGCGGGCTTGGGAAAACTCGAGCCCCGTGCGGGTCACAAATACTACGACAAGGAATATCTGTTCGCCGATGTTGTGGTCGCCGGTGGTGGACCGGCCGGACTTGAAGCTGCGATTGCGGCGGCGGAGACCGGCGCAGAAACCCTGCTCATCGACGAAAACATGGAACCGGGCGGGTCCCTCCTCTACGGCCGCATCGCGGCGAGCCGCGCAGCAGCCGATGAAAAGCGCTCGCGTCTGCTGGCGCGGTGCGCCGAATTCTCGAATTTACGGCTGATGTCAAAAACGGTGGTCTCGGGCCTCTTTGCCGACGGATGGGTTGCCGCCATCGCTGGCACGCGCCTCTACAAGATCCGCGCGCGCCAAACCATCATCGCGACCGGTTCCTTCGATCAGCCGCTCATATTTGCCAACAACGACCGGCCTGGCATCATGTTTGCCGCCGCCGCCCAGCGGTTGATGCGGCTCTACGGTGTGCGCCCGGGCAAACGCGCCGTCGTCGTGACAGCCAACACCTTTGGCTATGAGGCAGCGCTCGACCTGCTCGACGCCGGAATTGAGGTTGCCGCGGTGGTTGATCTTGAGCAACCGTCGGGTGAAGCCGCGGATGCGGTGCGCGCGCGTGGCGTTCGCATTCTGCCGAAGTCCACGCTTGTTGATGCGAAGGGCAAATTGCGCGTGGAAAGCGTGGCTATCTCGCCCATAACGGGACAGGGCTGCACCTCCGACGTCCGCGACTGGCTCTCGTGCGATCTGGTCTTGATGAGTGTCGGCGAACAGGCCGCGCTCAATCTGGCAAGCCACGCCGGCGCCAAGGTCGTCTATGATCCCGACATTCACATGCACCGCGCGATCGACTGGCCGGAGGGCGTAGCGGTAACTGGGTCAGCCGCCGGCGTGTGGTCGCCCGACAAAATCGAATTCCATGCGCGGGCGTTGGGTGCACGCGCCGCTCGGCTTGCACGAGGTCAGGACGGTGGGGCGTTGCCGACCGCCGACGACCCGCATGCCGCGCGCATCACACACCCCTATCCCATCTTCAAAGGCAGCAAGGGCAAACGCTTCATAGACTTCGACGAGGACTTGAAGGTCGAGGACATCATCAATTCCATCAAAGACGGCTACGACGATATCCAGCTCGTCAAGCGCTACTCGACGGCCGGGCTCGGACCCAGCCAGGGCCGTCATGCCAACCTCAACACCATCCGGGTTGTCAGCGACGTGACGGGCAGGCCACCCGCCGCCATCGGCACCACGACGTTCCGCCCGCCCCTGGTGCCGGAGAAATTCGCCCACATGGCCGGTCGTGCGTTCGAGCCGACGCGGCTCACCGCGATGCACCAACGTCATAAGGAATTGGGCGCCCAGATGATGACCGCAGGTCTGTGGTTACGTCCGGCCTACTATGGCCCAAAAGCGAACGCAGCCGCCAACATCGAGGCCGAAGTGCGCGCTGTGCGCAATGCCGCCGGTATGATCGATGTCTCAACCCTCGGCGGTCTCGACATCCGCGGGCCCGATGCAGCCAAGTTCATCGACCGCATGTATACCTGGGCTTATGAGAAACAGCCGGTCGGCAAAGCCCGTTATACCCTCATGACGGATATGGCCGGTGTCGTCATCGACGACGGCGTCGCCTGCCGCCTACACGAGCGCCACTATTACGTGACCGCGACGACGAGCGCCGTCGACCAAGTCTATCGCGCCATGACGTGGTTCAACGTCCAATGGAAGATGGACGTCGATATTGCCAATGTCACGGCCGCCTACTCCGGCGTCAACCTTGCCGGACCCAAGTCGCGCGCAATCGTGCAAGCTCTCGACAGCGACATTGATTTTTCCAAGGACGCGTTCCCCTACATGGCCGTGCGCGTTGGCACACTGGCTGGCATCCCCGTGCGCATCCTGCGGGTCGGCTTCGTCGGCGAGCTCGGCTATGAGATTCATTGTCCCTCAGGGATGGGTGAAGCGCTGTGGGACAAACTTATGGCAGCCGGCAAGCCACATGGCCTCAAGCCCTTCGGCGTGGAGGCCCAGCGCGTGATGCGGCTGGAAAAAGGCCACATCATTGTCGGGCAGGATACCGACGGCCTCACCAATCCGATCGAGGCCGGGATGGAGTGGGCGCTCGCGAAGAAAAAACCCTTCTACGTCGGCAAGCGCTCGATCGAAATGATGGCGGCAAAGGGCATCACGCGCAAGCTCGTCGGTTTCACAATCCCCGATCCGAAGGCACCCCTGCCCAAGGAATGCCACCTTGTCATTCGCGACGGAACGATCGCCGGCCGGGTGACGTCCGTCGTTCGCTCACCGACACTCGGCAAGGTCGTCGGTCTTGCCTACGTTCCCATCGATCTGAGCGAACCCGGAAAAACGTTCGACGTGCGGGTGGATTTCGGCGCGATGGTCACCGCGGAGGTTGTCGCAACACCGTTCTACGATCCGCAAAACGCCCGCCAGGAGATGTAAAATGGCTGCGCCTTCAGACCATCTGCGCCGCACGCCGCTGGCTCCCGCTCTTCATCATGCCGGCGTAAGTTGGATCGCTACAGGCGACTGCGCCATCTCGGTTGCCCCTGGTGGCGAAGCCCGCCGCGACAAGGCGCGCGCACTTGGGATTGCCGATCTCTCCCCGCTCCCCCGCATCGGCTTCAAGGGCCGGGAAACCATCCCCGCCATGCAACGCCGCGGCATCACGGTCGAGCCTACGCCCAATCGCGCTTTTCGCCAGAGGGATGGCAGCCTCTGCCTCGTCCTGGCTGCGAGCGAAGTCGTCATCCTAGGACCGTTATCGGGTGAGGGCAGCGGAATCGATCAGCTTCAGTCCTCGTGGTCCATCGAGGATGAGGAGCGCACCTACCCCCTGCGCCGCCGCGACAGCCACGCCTGGCTCGCGATCACAGGCACCAAATCCGCACAGATGTTCGCCAAAATCTGCGGCATCGACCTTCGGCCGGAAAAATTCCCTGATCTTACAATTGCTCAGACGTCCGTCGCCAAGCTTTCGGCCATCGTTGTGCGAAGCGACATCGCCGGCACCTTGGCCTTCCATGTGCTTGCCGACAGTGCCTCGGCCTTGTATTTCTTTGATTGTATATTGGACGCAGCGCGCGAATTCGGTGGCCAGATCGTCGATTTGGAGACACTTCAGATTTTGGAACAGGGATGAAAAAAAACGGAGAGTCAGGCCTGAGATCCCATGGCGCGGTGCGCCCGCCCCGTGCGCCTCTCCGCAAGACCCGCACGCTCCCTCTGCCGAGCAAGTCGGCATCCGCCTTGCGTCCTAACGCCAACGATGCCGACCGTCCCGCAACTTCGACGACCTCGACAAGCTTCATGGATGGCCAGGATCCCCATGCCTTATCGGGCGCACGTGACAATGTCCTAGAGGTCGCGATCGGTCGGGAAGTGCGTGCCTTTCGCAAGAAACTCGGCATCACCGTCTCCGACCTGGCCCGCGCGACCGGGCTTTCGCTTGGCATGTTGTCCAAAATCGAAAACGGCGTGACTTCGGCCTCGTTGACGACATTGCAGCGACTCTCACGTGCCCTTGGCGTTCCCGTTACAGCCCTATTCCGGCGCTTCGAGGAGAAGCGTGACGCCGTATTCGTGAAAGCGGGTCAAGGTCTGCACATCGAACGGCGCGGCACGCGCGCCGGCCACCAGTATCAGTTATTAGGTTTCACCGGCGGCACCTCACATGCCATCACCGTTGAACCCTACTTGATTACGCTGACGCATGAATCCGACGTCTTCCCGCTCTTCCAGCATTCCGGACTGGAATTCCTCTACATGCTCGAAGGCGAAGTCATCTATCGCCACGCCGACAAACTCTATACGATGCTTCCTGGCGACAGTCTCTTTTTCGACGCCGACGCGCCGCATGGACCGGAAGAACTCGTGCGGCTGCCGATCCGATTTCTTTCGATCATCAGCTATCCGCGCGCCCAAGAAGGCGACTAGCCGCTTCACGTTCCACAAAACGTCTGATGCACGACTTCGTCTGGCGCTGGAGGACGCGCGTAGTCTTCTAACCCGGGCCGCTCCTCAAACGGTTGCGCAAGAACGTCCAACAGCCTCTCAAACGGGGCGAAGTCTTCCTCAGATTGAGCCGCCGTGATCACCCGCTCGATGAGATGATTGCGTGGAATGTAAAGCGGATTGGCTGCGATGAGCCGCGCCGTCAGCGCATGCGGATGAACGTCATCGCGCCGCACCCGAGCCCACCAGCGCGCGAGCCAGGCCTCGAACGCATCGGTCGCAAGAAACAACGATCGCAATCGCTGTTCGTCGCCGCTGGCAACCTCGGAAAGCGCCCGGAACGCCAACGTGAAATCCGCTCGGTTTTGCGCCATCAGCGTCAAGAAATCCTGCACCAACGCGAGGTCACCATCTTCCGCTCCCGCAAGACCGAGTTTCCTGCGATACCCGGCAAGCAGCGCGTCCTCAAAGATCTTTGGAAACCGATCAATGCGATCTTGGGCTTTCGCGATTGCGGCCTCTTCGGTCTCGGCCAAGAGCGGCAACAAGGTCTCTGCAAATCTCACAAGGTTCCATTGCGCGATCGCAGGCTGATTGGCGTACGCATAGCGCCCCCCGCGATCGATGGAGCTGAACACCTTGGCAGGATGATAGTCGTCCATGAAGGCGCACGGTCCGAAGTCGATCGTCTCGCCTGCAATCGACATGTTGTCGGTGTTCATCACGCCGTGGATAAAACCGACGAGCATCCAGCGCGCGATGAGCTGCGCTTGGCGTTCGATCACACACTTCAGCAATTCCGCATGAGGTTCCTGGGCCTGCCGACAGTCCGGATAATGCCGCATGATCACATAATCGGCGAGCTGGCGCACGCTTTCGACTTCGCCGCGTGCGGCAAAGTATTGAAACGTGCCCACACGAATATGGCTTTGCGCAACGCGCGCCAGAATTGCGCCCGGCAGCGGCGTCTCGCGGTAGACGTATTCACCCGTCTGGACGGCGGCGAGGGCCCGCGTGGTGGGAATTCCTATAGCTGCGAAGGCCTCACTGACGAGATACTCGCGCAACACGGGCCCCAGCGCCGCCCGGCCATCGCCCGAGCGCGAGAAGGGCGTGCGGCCCGCGCCCTTCAAATGAATATCCCGGCGCACGCCATGCCGATCCACGACCTCGCCGATGAGGATCGCGCGGCCGTCACCGAGCTTGGGTACGAACCCACCGAATTGGTGTCCCGCGTACGCCATTGCGATCGGCTCGCTACCGGGGGCTTGCGCGTTGCCTGCAAGCACGGCGATCCCATCGGGACTGGCCAGCCAAACGGGATCGATACCAAGATCGCGGGCCAGCGATACGTTGACACGAATGAGCCGCGGTGCGGCAACGGGTGTGGGATCGACACGCGCGAAAAATCGCTCGCCCATACGCGCATAGGAATTGTCGAAGTCAATCGGTGGTGTCGATGTAGGGCTCATGAGCCATCATGGCCCGGACGGTGCCTGAAATCCACCGGCTGCGAAGTTGCTTCAGCGCAGCATCATGGCGAAGTCAAGCATAAGAACGGATTGGCCGCGGCAGGGACATAGAGAGAGAAGAACCCCGCAAGCGCGATGGTTATGCCGACGACCATTTGAATGGCGGGGCCCCTTTTGACGGCTTTCAATCCCGCGAGCCCCAGCCCCGCGGCCAACACGCCCGGCATCGTGCCAAGCCCGAACCCGGTCATGACCGCTAAGCTTCCCGCGGGCGTCGCTGTCAGCGCGGCCATGAACAGCGCCCCATACACCATAGGGCAGGGATTGAGCCCCCAGAGCGCGCCGAGCGCAACCGGGGCAGCCGGCGTCGTCGTCACCGGGCGCAGGACGCCGGCAAATGTGTCCGACAGACGCAACATCACCGCATCGACAGGGGCGAGCCTGGGCAACATGCCCGCCATCGTAAGCCCGGCCCACATCAACGCCGCGGCTGCAACCCACTGCAAGACCCGGTAATCTCCAACAGCCCCGGGTGTGATGATTGCTGAACCTGCAAGCCCCGCGACCAATCCAAGTACCGCATAAGCAAGAATGCGACCCAGCTGAACGAGGCCGGCATGACGCAGCCGTGCGAACCGCCCTGTGTGCGCCTCGGCCGGCCCCAGGAGAATGAGCGAACTGCATGAGATCGCTCCACACATCGCACTGCAATGGAGCGTGCTGGCCAGCCCGAGAATGAGACCACCGAGAAATGTTGCTTCGTAAGCCCCCATGCCCGGCCGTCCCTATGATTGCTTGTACTCTGGTTGCGTATCGTCTCCCGGCGGCGCATCCTCGATCGCGCGCCAGCCTGCCCCTTCCAGATCCTCGAACTGGCCGTCCTTTAGCGCCCACAAGAAGGCTATGAGACCCAGCAGACCAAGGAACAGTGCAGCGGGGATGAGCCAGGCGAGCGATGTCATGCGGCGGCCTCCACATGCGCCGCGGCAGTTTTAACCGACGGGCGCGGGCTTGCTAGAGTGAGCCGGGCGGATCGCAGCCGCAGAGCATTGGCCGTCACAAGGATCGATGAGGTGGACATCGCAATCGCAGCGACGAGCGGCGTGACGTGACCCAGCACAGCCAGAGGGACGAACGCGAGGTTGTAGATAATGGCAATCGCGAAATTCTCCAGCGCCATGCGGTGCGAGCGGCGTGCAACTTTCAAAGTTTCAACAACGGCGTTGAGCCGTTCGCCCTGAAACACCGCATCCGCCGCATTCTGTGCGATGTCAGCCGCTGCCGATGGCGACAGCGAAGCGTGGCCGGCGGCCAGTGCAGGCGCGTCATTGAGACCGTCTCCGACCATCAAGACTGTGCGACCTTCGGCTTTGAGCGCGGCGAGCCGCTTGAGCTTGTCCTCCGGCCGGACGCCGCCCGAAAACTGCTCAACCCCCACAGCTTTCGCGGCATCAGCCACGGCGCGAGGGCGGTCCCCAGACAGAATTTCAATGTGGTACCCAGCGCGCTTCAGCGTCGCGATGGTCTCGCCCGCGTCCGGCCGCAACCGGTCCTCGAAACGAAAACCAACAGGTGCCCGACCAGGACGCACGAACCACAGCGCAGCGGCGTCGTCCGACCCTGGCGCCCCGATCCCGACGAAGCGCGCTGAACCCAGACGCTCTTCGCCCTCGGGCGTGGAACATTTCATCCCGGACCCAGGGACTTCTTCGACACCCGGCAAGACGGCGAAGGGAACGCCGCGCTGGCGCGCACCGCGCACGAGCGCCTGCGCATACGGATGACGACTGGCCGCGGCAAGACCCGCAGCCCGAGCGAGCACACTGGCCTCAATCGGTTGATCGGCGGCCAGCACCGGCTCACCCGTCGTCAGCGTTCCTGTCTTGTCGAAGACGACGGTATCCACTTCGGACAACCGCTCAAGCCCATCGGAGGCTTTCACCAGCACACCGTTGCCAAACAACCGACTGATGGCGGCGACCTGGACAGCCGGCACGGCGAGCGCCAGCGCGCACGGACAGGTGATGATCAGCACGGCGATCGCGTTGAGGATGGCCACTTCCCATCCCCCGCCAACCGCAAGCCAGCCAATCAGCGTGGCCGCACCCAGCACATGCACAGCCGGCGCATACAGCCGTGCGGCGCGATCCGCCAAGCGTACGTAGCGGCCGCGCGCCTGCTCGCCGGCCAGCATCAGGCGCGCGAGTTCGGCCAGCACCGTATTGTCTTCCGTCGCCGTCATGCGAATGCGCAAGGGTCCGGAGGTATTCAGCGTGCCGGCGTGAACCCGCTCGCCAGGACCAACGGACTTCGGTATCGTTTCGCCCGTTAAAAGGCTTTCGTCGATGTCGCTGGTGCCTTCGATTACGACGCCGTCGGCGGCGATGCGTTCGCCTGCGGCCACGAGCAGCACCATGCCTGGTTCGAGCGACCGCGCCGGCACCCGTTGCGCATAACCTGCTTCATCGACGACCGTCGCACTCAGGGCTCTCAGGCTGACCAGGTTTTCCGCGGCGGAACGCGTGCGCGCGCGCATGCTTTCATCGAGCGTACGCCCTACGAGCAGGAAGAATACGAGCATCGCTGCGGCATCGAAGAAGACGTGGTCTGCCCCGCGCATAGTCTGCACGAGGCTCATGGCGGTTGCGAGCACGATGCCGAGCGTGATCGGCACATCCATGTTCAAGCGGCGCTTGCTTAATGCCGCGATCGCAGAGCCAAAGAAAGGCTGACCAGCATACGCGATCGCAGGTAGCGCAATGAGTGCGGAAACCCAGTGAAACAGGGCCTTCGTCTCCGCATCCATATCGCTCGCATGACCCGACCACACCGAGACGGACAAGAGCATGATATTCGCGGCCGCAAAGCCGGAAACCCCGACGCGGGGCAAAAGGTCCGCGACTCGCGAACGGGTCTCGCGCTCAGGCCCGTCGACGAGCAGAGCGGCGGAAAAGCCAGACTGCTTGATGACAGAGATGATGGAGTCGCTGGTCGAGCGACCCGGGTCATATGTGACGGTCACGCGCCGGGCGCTCAGATTCGCACGGGCCGCAATCACGCCCGGTGCGGCGAGCAGTGCGCCCTCCAGCGTGCGCACACACCCGCCGCACATAATTTCCGGCACGGTGAAAACCTCGGTCACGCGCGCGGGTTTCTGCCCGCAGTCCGCAGCGGCACCGCTGCTGGCCGCCTCATCCTGTCGGTGGTTCAGGGCGCCTTCCATAACCGGACCTTAGATTGATAGACGATGGGGCTATCGCCGGATTCACCCTGACGCACGGCGAGCGCAGCAACCCACACACCCGGATCAAGGTGGCGCACGGGGCTCGCATAGCGACCATTTCCAACCGCGGTGAGCTGCACTTCCTGATCATGAGCGTTCGTTGCTGGACGACCGATAAGAGCGGTGATGAAAACGCCATCGATCGGCGCACCGGTCGCGTCCCGCAACATGACTTCAAGGCGTTCGCCGTCGTCAGCGATGGTGACGTCGTGCGACCAGCCGAGCGCCGCCTGCCGCTCTTGTTCTGCAATCCGAGTGTTATACGTGAGGCCCCTGCGATAGGCATCTCGTGTCTCAACGCCCCCAAACGTAGAGACCGCCTTGTAGACGAGGTAGGCATCGGTGACGATGATGATGCCAAAGAAGGCTAACATCCAAATGAGAACGTGCCGCCCCGTCACGCCATTCTTGAAAAAACGATCTGCCATCATTGGCTGGGGCTCCGGAATGTGGTGTCGATCGTCTTCTGGCTCGCACGATCGAGGTCTTCGACGATGATCTCCACCGGCGTCTGATCAGAGGTTAGCGCCGCAAGTCGATCGGGACCCAATGTAACAAAAACTTTGACGGAGCGGACTTCCGAAGGCGCTGCCGTGACCTCAGAGACGGCGCCGTCCTGGCCAGCTATGGACATTGTCGCACCCTCAAGACCCGCGATACGCACGTTAAAGCGTCGTGGGACTTGGAGCTTGTTCACAATCTTCACCGTGTAACCGTTGCGCACACCGCCGTCGCTCAAGCGCACAAAGAGCGGATTGCGATCTGGCAAGACGTTGACGTGCAAATCGCCACGATTGAGCAGCGAATAGGTCATAATCGACCCCACGATGGCGATCAGGACCGAGTACAGAATCGTGCGCGGGCGGATGAGGCGCATACCATCGCGCGGCCCGGCGCTGCGATTTTTCTGATTCTGTTCCGTCGTGTAGGCAATCAGCCCACGCGGACGGCCCACCTTGTCCATGATCTCGTTGCACGCATCGATGCAAAGTGCGCACTGAATGCACTCGAGTTGCGGCCCGTTGCGGATATCAATCCCCATGGGACAAACCGCGACGCACGCCTTGCAATCGATGCAATCCCCGCGCCCTTCCCACGATTGTCCCTTTTTGTGAGGTCCGCGCGGTTCGCCGCGCACATCACGGTAGGAGATGAGCAGACTGTCGTGA
>JAKALI010000086.1 GCA_021813195.1 Pseudomonadota bacterium | reverse complement strand
CCGCCGCTTGATCTTGCGATGGCGATCCCTTGGCAGCATGTGCGCATGATGATCGCCCAACGCATCACGTCGGTACTGCCCGACGAACGCGGCGCGCTTGCAACTGCTCTGCTGACAGGCGAACGCGGCGGAATCAGCGAAGAAACGACCGCCGCTTATCGCGATTCCGGTCTGATCCACGTGCTTTCGATTTCCGGTTTGCACATGGCGATCATGGCCGGCAGCGTTTTTGCGCTGCTTCGACTTGTGCTCGCAGCCTTTCCGACGGTGGCTCTTATGTATCCCACGAAGAAGTGGGCGGCCGCTGGAGGCGCGATCGCGGCCATGCTCTATCTCGGCATTTCAGGGGCGACAGCAGCGACCATACGCTCGTGCGTGATGATGCAGGTGTTCTTCCTGGCCGTCATGTTGGGGCGGCCAGCGATTGCGATGCGAAACGTCGCGATGGCTGCGCTCGTCATTCTCGCGGTTTGGCCCGAAAGTCTGCTCGATGCGGGTTTTCAGATGTCGTTTGCGGCCGTCGTCGCGCTGGTTGCGGCCTATGAGTGGGCGGCGCAGCTTGCGCGCCGCTGGCGGTGGCAGCCGGGTCCGCCTATGCGAGTTGTAGCGTTCCTCGCGGGTATCTGCTTTTCGACCGTCGTCGCCAGCGGCGCTGTGGCTCCCTTTTCCGTTTATCACTTCCATGCCAGCCAGCAGTACGCCGTTCTTGCCAATCTGCTGGCCATACCGGTGTGCAATCTCGTCGTGATGCCGGCCGCACTTGCAAGCCTCATCGCGATGCCCATCGGCTTCGAAGCCGCACCGCTCACCATCATGGCGCTGGGGCTCGACGCCATGGGAGCCGTGGCGCGATGGGTGGCCGGCCTGGAGGGCTCGGTGATCCGGTTGGGCGCAATTTCGGATATCGGCTTTGCAGCATGCGTTCTGGGCGGATTGTGGCTCACGCTGTGGGGTAGCCGCTGGCGGCTTGTGGGCGTGGTTGGAATTGCCGCGGGCTTGGTCTTGGCCCCTCGGGTCGATCGTCCCGATATTCTCGTTAGTCGCGATGGAAATCTTGTTGCTGTGCGCCAGTCCGACGGCGCTTTGAGTGCGGTTGGGGGGCGCCCGGCGGCCTTTGAACTCGGACATTGGCTCGAGTGGGACGGCGATGGCAGAACGCCAGGCGATGTCATGCATGCAGGCGGTATTCGCTGTGACGAACTCGGATGCGTGAGCGTTGCGCGGGACCTTGAAGTTGCGATCAGTCGGCATCCTGCGGCCGCTGCTGACGACTGTAGAAGGGCGGATGCGCTCGTCGTGGTAGCAGGCGACGTGCCATCGATTTGTCCACGCCCCCGCATCGTGATCGACAAACATGACCTGCGGTCCGAAGGCGCCCACGCCGTCTATTTCGGCCCGGAAGGCGCCCCACAGGTCGTGACCGCCGCTCAACTGCGTGGGCGCCGGCCCTGGTCGCAACCACCCCAAAGGACCGAGATGCAGCCCGTCTCACACCGCTCCGACCGGCTGGCCTGGTCGGCGGCTCGGCCGCGCACCGCTTCGGATTGGGGGAGCAAGTTCCAACATGGTCAGGCGCCAGCGGCGGACGAGCTGCAGTTGGGCTCCGGCGCGGTCGACCCCGTCACGCATCTCAGTCGCATCGCATCTTTTGCCCAACTTGCCGAGCCGCTGGCTGAGCACGCCAGGTTGGCGCGAATATCGCGACACGAGGTGGGCCAGTCTGGCGCTGATCTGACTGGGCTTCCGGTCTGGGCGGACGCCGAATTCCCAGAATCGGATGAATAGTCTCATTTCAGGCCCAATCAGCAACGCCGACATTCACGCGATGGAGGACATCACGTAGGCTCACCGTTGCTTCAATACCGGCGGATCAAGCCCACCAGCCGGCCCTGGATGTCCACTTGGTCGGGGCGAAAAATGCGAGTCTCATAGGCAGGATTGGCGGCTTCCAGCGCAATCGTGGAGCCCTTCTTGCGCAATCGCTTGAGGGTCGCCTCCTCCTTCTCGACAAGGGCAACGACGATGTCGCCGTTTTCGGCCGATGACGTGCGTCGGATGATGACCGTATCGCCGTCGAGAATCCCGGCTTCGATCATCGAATCACCCTTAACTTCCAGAGCAAAATGCTCTCCTCTGGACAGCAGGCTTGGCGGGCAGGCAACGTCATCCGTGTGTGTCTGTATGGCGCTGATCGGCACACCGGCGGCGATGCGGCCCATCAATGGAACTGTTGCGACTTGGGCATGAATGATGTGGGCTGCGGGAATCTCGGGTGCGCCGACGCGCTGCGGCAGGGCTGGACGAGGCAATTGTATCGGATCGTTCACCGGTTTTTCGGCGGCGACGGGCGCTGGTCGCGTACTCTCGGGCAGCTTGATCACCTCGATCGCACGGGCCCGATGGGGGAGCCTGCGAATGAAGCCGCGCTCGACGAGGGCGGTGATCAGACGGTGTATGCCAGATTTGGATTTCAAATCGAGCGCGTCGCGCATCTCGTCGAAGGAGGGCGGAACTCCCTCACTCTGCATCCGCGTGTGGATGAACAAGAGGAGTTCTTTCTGTTTCTGGGTCAGCATGGCACATCCTTCCCATTCGCTTCCCGTTCGGCGGCGGCACGCTGGGACCATGGCTCTGAGCTCCAGTCCCTATTCCAACACGACCGGCACAATTATTCTTGTCGGCCGCACGATCCAGACCGACGCACGGTGCAATCCGGAACCCGATGACGTTGGAACCCTTATGAATGTACTCTACACGTTCCTGTCACGTTCCGCAAGAGGCACGGAAAGTTCTACTTTAGAGCTGGAATTCTTTGCAGCTTGCCTTATCCGGGGGCCCAATCCCCAACTATGAGTTGGAGCTATGAACCATATCGACACTGCCGGTTGTGATCCGCATGCGCCCAGCCCGGTTGTTAAAGCTGGCGGCGTCACCTTTTCCAACGACGCGCCACTCGCCGTGCTCGTGGGCCCGTGCCAGATGGAGAGCCGCGCACATGCCCTTGAGATGGCCTCGGCGCTAAAGGAGATTGCGGAGCGCTTGGGCCTGGGCCTCGTTTACAAATCCTCGTTCGACAAGGCCAATCGAACATCGCTCACGGGACGGCGGGGCATCGGGCTTAAGGCAGCGTTACCAGTGTTCGCTGAGATCCGCGACAGCCTGGGGCTACCGGTGGTGACGGATGTCCATGACGTCGCCCAATGTGCGCAGGTCGCTCCCGTCGTGGATATCCTGCAAATTCCAGCTTTTCTGTGCCGACAGACGGATCTGCTCGTTGCTGCGGCTGAGACCGGGCGCGTGGTCAAGATTAAGAAGGGTCAGTTTTTGGCCCCGTGGGACATGCGCAACGTGGTGGCTAAGGTGGTTGGCAGCGGCAATTCGAATGTGCTTGTGACAGAGCGCGGCGTGTCGTTTGGCTATAATACACTGGTGTCCGACATGCGGGCGCTCCCCCTGCTAGCAGAGACAGGTGCGCCGGTCATTTTTGATGCAACGCATTCCGTGCAGCAACCGGGCGGACAGGGGACGAGTTCGGGCGGCGAGCGCCGTTTCGTTCCGGTTCTGGCGCGGGCAGCCGTCGCCGTTGGCGTCGCCGGGCTCTTCATCGAGACCCATGAGGCCCCGGATCGTGCTCCGTCTGATGGTCCGAACATGGTGCCGCTCGGCGAACTGGAGCAGCTCTTAGCGGAATTGATGGAGATTGATCATCTGATCAAGCGCCAGCGCCGATCGCGCTGAGCAATCCCGGCAGCGTTCTAGGTGAGATGAGACGAGCGCTGCCCCGGGGACCTAGAGATTTTTTGCAAAGAACATTGCCGCGACGTGAATGATGCTACCCGTTGCGCTTCCTGCGGGGGTTGCATGATGTTGCTCGGTGAGCGCCATGTGCTGACATCCGCGATCGGCGCATACGACGCTGCCATCTCGCGAGGCGGCTTCTAAAGCCGCGGTACTCATCAAGGCGACGAAAAGGCCGATGGCATAGATGAAGGTGAAAGCGCCGAGGGCTCGCAGAATGCTATCGACCGACATGGCTGAACCTTTAGCAATCGAACTTGCGGTTCCCAAATCTGCCCTGCTTCACTACGAACGGAGTCGTTCTCAGTCTTCGCTGGGCCCATTCATTTTGCGTTGGTGAATGTTAACAGAGTCTTTCTGTGAAGGAAGTGGTAACGCGGCGAACTAGCGAATTTATTAGGGTGCCAACGGCTCAGTCGGAGGTGCGAAGCTTTCCGTTGCGGCGCAACAAATCTCTGTCGGTGGTCGCATCCCATGTTGATCCGCCAAGCGATCTTGCCCGTTCCATTCCCGGGGCTCGTGCCAGGTCCTGCGCGCGACGTGGCATTTATGAAAGTTGGAAATTGGGGTGGGTCAGTTGAGAATTGCTGTTGTGGGCGCCGGGATCACCGGTCTTGGCGGGGCGTGGTTGCTGGGGGCACGCCATGAGGTCACGCTGTTTGAGAAGGAGGACCGGATCGGTGGTCATAGTCATACGGTCGATGTGCCCGGCCGACACGGACAGGTGCCCATTGATACCGGGTTCATCGTCTACAACACGCGCTCCTATCCCAATCTGATCGCGCTGTTCCAACTGCTCGATGTCCCGACCGTCGCGACCGACATGAGTTTCTCGGTTTCACTCGATAGCGGGCGCTACGAATACAACGGCAATGGAGCATTGGGATTTTTCGGCCAGCCGTTGAACCTGCTGCGGCCGTCGCACTGGCAAATGGGTCGCGACACGCTGCGGTTCTTCCGCGAGGCGGCCAATCTGGCCGAAGATGCCTGCGATCCTGAAATCACGCTGGGCGCATGGCTGCGATCGCGTAACTACTCCAGAGCCTTTATTGATCGTCACATTCTGCCGATGGCGGCGGCAATCTGGTCGGCCCCGGCGGCGACGATGCTTGATTTTCCTGCCGCTGCTTTTGCGCGTTTTTTTGCCAACCACGGTCTGTTACAGTTGAACGATCGTCCGCAGTGGCGCACGGTCGAGGGCGGCAGCCGCGCGTATGTGGATCGGATTGTGGCGGCCTTTAGGGGCAGGGTGATCGCGGGCGATCCGGTCGTCAGCGTCGAACGCACATTTGACGGTGTGGCAGTGGCTACGCAGAGCGGGACCAGGCAGGTGTTCGACAGATGTCTGCTCGCCTGCCATGCCGATGATGCGCTGAGCTTGCTTCAGGATGCGGACGCCACCGAGCGTGACGTGTTGGGCGCTTTCCGCTACGAGCGTAATGAGGTAATCCTGCATCGCGACGCGCGCGTTATGCCACGGCGGCGGTGGCTATGGACGAGTTGGAATTACGTGGGACAGAGTGGGCAATCGCATCGCCTGGGTGTGAGCTACTGGATGAATAAGCTCCAGCCCCTGGGGGATGCGCCCGACTACTTCGTGACGCTTAATCCCACCACACCCATACCTGAAGAATTCGTCGCGCGCCGCCTCGTTTATCATCACCCCCTGTTTGATGTGGCTGCGCTGCAGGCCCAGGCGCGTATTGCCGCGATCCAGGGACGCCGGCACATTTGGTTTGCCGGCAGCTATTGCGGCTACGGCTTCCACGAGGATGGTCTTGCTGCGGGCCTTGAGGCGGCGGAGGCGATGGGCGGCGTGCACCGGCCATGGGTCTTACCAGCGGGCCATAGGCGGCCGACTCTGACGTCGAGTTCGCACGTCCTCACAGAACGTGAGGAGCGCGTGCGTGCATGAGCGACGCCGTGATTTACACCGGCACCGTCGTCCATAAGCGCTTGCGGCCCAAGACGCACGCGTTGAGTTACCGCGTTTTTTCTATGCTGTTTGATCTCGACCGGCTGGACGAACTCGATGCGCGTTGCCGACTTTTCTCGGTTAATCGCGGCAACGTGTTCAGCTTTTTCGAGTCCGATCATGGGCAAGGTGCGCCCGCGGGACTGAACCGGCATATCCGCTCGCTCATGAGCGCTGGCGGCATCGACCTTAGTCCCGATGGCCGTCTGCTCGCGCTCTGCTATCCGCGCATGTTCGGTTACGTCTTCAATCCGCTCACCGTCTACTATGCACTCGACGGACGAGGGTGCATGGAGGGTATTGTCTACGAGGTCAACAATACCTGGGGCGAGCGCCATTGCTATGTCGCGCCTGTCGCGCGTGGAGAAACCGGGGTCCAAGCGCAGCAGGCGCAAAAGCGCATGCATGTTTCTCCGTTCGCCTCACCGCAGGGCTCCTATGGCTTTCGCGTAACCGACCCCGGCGATCAGCTCACCGTGGGCGTGCACCTCTGCGATGCGGACGGAGCGCTGCTCAAGACGCATTTCACGGGTAAAGCGCAACCATTGACCGATCGAGTGCTGGCCTCACTGTTGTGGCGCTACCCTCTGATGACTTGGAAGGTTATTGCCGGAATTCACTGGGAGGCCTTGCGGCTTTGGATCAAAGGTGTTCCGGTGACGCATGGAGCGTCCACGCCCGGATACAGGGTCTCTCATATCGCAGCAGCCAACGACAAGGTGACGGATGTCGCGTGACGACATAATCGAGCGCAGGGACGAGATCGGTTCGTCCAGCGGACTTAAGGCGTGGCGCGACGAGCGCCTGCTCGACTTGGCGCAGCGGCGCATGGCCGGCGTGACGGCGGGACGTCTCGCCCTGACGCTGCCGTCGGGACGCCAGCGCACCATCGGTGGGTCGGGCCCGCTTGAGGCCACCTTGAAGCTCAACAGCCTGCGGGCGATCCGTCGGGCGGCCATGCGCGGCAATATCGGCTTTGCCGAAAGCTATATGCGGGGCGAGGTGGAGAGCGCCGATCTGGGCAACCTGATCCGCTTCTACATCGACAACTATGGCTCGCTCGCAGATGCGGGCGGGGAACTGTTCGCGACGCGATTGACGGACAAGATTGCCCATCGGCTGCGTGCCAACACGCGTCGTGGCAGTCGGCGCAACATCGCCGCCCACTACGACCTCGGAAATAATTTCTATGCGCTCTGGCTCGATGCCGGTATGACCTATTCGAGCGCTGTGTTCGCCGAAACCGGTATGACACTCGAAGCGGCGCAGGATGAGAAGTATGCGCGCGTCGTCGCAGCGCTCGACGTGGCCCCCGCGCAGGAGGTTCTGGAGATCGGCTGTGGTTGGGGTGGGATGGCCGAGCGGCTGGCCCGGCTCGGCGCGCGCGTGAAGGCGATCACAGTCTCACGGGAACAACTGACCTATGCCCGCCGCCGCATTGCCGCCGCTGGTCTAGCGACCACAGCGCAAATTGAATTTGAGGATTACCGCGACACGACCGGCACATTCGATCGCATCGTGTCAATCGAAATGATCGAGGCCGTCGGTGAAGAGCATTGGCCAGTCTATTTCCGCACTTTAGCCGATCGTCTCAAGGCGGGTGGGCTGGCTATTCTCCAGGCCATCACGATCAATGAGGCAGATTATCCGATCTACCGTTCGCGGCCCGACTTCATCCAACGTTACATCTTTCCTGGCGGGATGCTGCCAACCGAGAGCCTCATGGCGCGCCACGCCGCAGCGGCCGGACTGACGATGGAGCCCGTTGAACGGTTCGGCATCAGCTACGCGCGCACGCTCGCTCTTTGGCGTGAGCGCTTCGAAGCCGCATGGCCCAAGATCGTGCGGTTAGGGTTCGACGAGCGCTTCCGTCGCATGTGGAATTATTATCTCACGTATTGCGAAGTCGGTTTCGAGCGCGGCGTCGTAGACGTCGGTCTCTACCGCTTCTGCAAGCCATAGCGTAGGCCAAGCCCGCTACATCGTGGGCAGTATGAAGCGCCGCACGTACCAAAGATACGCCCAGTTGGGCAACAGGCGTGCGATCTTGAGCGCGAGCACGAGCTGCCAGGGGAATGCGACTTCGTACTTGCCCTTTTCCAGTCCGGCCAGAATCCGCTGTGCAGCCTCGGGAGCCGGCATAATGAACGGCATGGGGAACTTGTTGACGGACGTCATCGGCGTTTCAATGAAGCCGGGATTGACGATGCTGATGGCCACGCCATGGCGCGCTAAGTCGGCCTCCAGGGACTCCGCGAGAGAAATCAGCGCGGCCTTCGTCGGCGCATAGGCGGGCGACTTGGGCAAGCCGCGATAACCGGCAACTGAGCCGATGAGAGCGATGCGACCGGATCCGCGGGCGATCATGGCAGGCATGAGCGATTCGAGGCAATTGGTGACCCCCTCTACGTTGATGCGCAGCGCTTCTGCCGCCTTGGCAGCGTCGAAATTCGTCGCGCCCATGGGATGCCAAATTGCAGCGTTCAGGATCGCAAGATCGGGTGCGCCATGTGTCGTCAAGGCGAGCCGCAGTTGCTCACGAACAGCGGCGAGATCAGAGACGTCCAACACCAGCGGCGTGATGAGCGGCTGAAGCTCACGCAATTCCTGAAGTTTGCTGGCGGTGCGGGCAACGGCGAGTACCTTGACACCCCGGCTGGCCAGCATCAGTGCCATCTCGCGCCCGATGCCCGTGCTCGCTCCCGTGATGAGGGCCGTCTGCCAAGGTCCGCGCGCCAATGCCCAACGACTCCCGAAGTGGTGAGGCCAGGGCTCAGTCTACAGCCCAGTGAACGGCTGTGCCAGCCTTGCGAGCAGGCTGCGGAAGCGAACTTTGCGATCGGAGGCGACGAGACAAATGCAGCCTTCGATTGGATCGGCTACGGGGCGGTGCTCAACGTCATCACCAAGATCCGCCACATCGCCCGCCCGGAAAGTCCCAATGGAATCCGTGTAGCTACCCTGGAGCACGAGGGTGAGTTCAGAGCCACCGTGGCCGTGCTCCGGTAAGGCGACACCCGGCGCGACTTTCAACAACCGTAAATCACCGCTCGCCCCTTCAGAGAGCTCGATGGGGTAATGCCATATCCCAGGCGACAGACGTTTCCACTTCAGGTCGGCCAGGCGGGGCCCCAGGATGGCGCGCAGCGGCAGAGGCACGTCGGCGCTGTCATTATCGTCGATGTCACTTATCGGCGCATGCGACGGCAGCGCCGCTTCCCCTGCCCGCAGCGCGACCACCGGTGCGCCGCGCACAACCGGCTCAGGCGGGAGGGTTTCAAACAAGGCTTCGCCAATGAGGGACAGGTCGTCCAGCTCTCGCCGGCACTGAGGGCAAACCGCAAGGTGCGACGAAACAACCGCAGCCAAAGGTTCGGGCTGGGAGCCCGCCGCGCAGGTCATCAGTGTCGACGTGTCGAGGTGATGGGTGATCTTCATCGTCAAACGTCGTCCCCGATCGCTTCCTTGATCTTCTGGTATGCCAATCTCATTCGCGACTTCACTGTTCCCAACGGAAGTCCCAGCCGCTCCGCGATCTCGCTGTGGGACAAGCCTTCTATGTACGACAGCACCACAACTTCCGACTGATCTTGCGGCAGAGCAGCCATTGCGGCCTGGACCTTTTCCCGACGCTGCCGGTGGGACAACTCCATCTCGGGATCAGGATCGTTCGAAGGCTCCTCATCTCGATTCTCCGGCAAGGGCTGCCAAGCCACCTCTCTACGGAGCCTGTCGATTCTCAGATTGCGGGCGATCGTGAAAATCCATGTGGTCGCGCTGCCCTTCTCATCGGAATAGAGCTCTGCCTTTCGCCACACGACCATGAGCGTTTCTTGTGCGAGATCCTCCGCTGTCGTTGCATCGGCACCCTGGCGCATCATGTAGGCCTTCACGCGCGGGCCGTAGAGATCGTAGAGCTTTCGGAAAGCCTCGATGTCGCGCGATTGGGCTACTTTCAAAAGCAAATCGGCCATGGTCCTCGATGTCATGCTCGTGGGCGGACGCCTGGCAGGCAGAGCGCGTTCCAGAACAGCAACCATAGCCGATCCTCTGATGTTGCTCCAAGTGAACGATGCGCTGGAACGAACGGATCAGCCGCGGCAGGCGGGTGGGGCCTGCCGTTGCTCCGTCGAGACGCCTTCGAGCCACGTGTTAAATTGTCTTCATCGGCAATCTCGGAGTGCCGCGTGTGCGTTCGACACAAAGTCCGAGCACGAGATGCAGGATCGAGCGAACACGAGGAGATTGAGCATGAGAGCATTAAGCGCGCTTTTCGCCGTCGCGGCGATGGCGGTCTCTGTGGTCAGCGCCCAGGCTGGAAATCACGGCACTATCGTCGATGTTGCGAAGGGGGCCGGTCAATTCAACACCCTTCTTACGGCGGCCCAGGCGGCGGGTTTGGTGCCGGCGTTGAGATCGAAAGGTCCCTTGACGGTGTTTGCGCCCACCGATGCGGCTTTCGACCGCTTGCCAAAGGGGGCTGTTGCAGGCCTGCTCAAGCCGGAAAACAAGCACAAGCTGGCCGCGGTGCTGAAGTATCATGTGGTCGCAGGCCGGATTACATCCGCGCAGATTGCCCCCGGTCGGTCGCATGTGCGAACGCTGA
>JAKALI010000085.1 GCA_021813195.1 Pseudomonadota bacterium | reverse complement strand
AAGAGGTAAAGAAGCGCGAGTAAGCGCCCGACGACGAGGAAGGCCAATTCTCCGCTGCCCAGACCGAACAGTGTTCCCTCGCTGCCCGTCAGCAGCCAAAACAACCCGAAAAGGCTACCAAGCAGAAGCAGTAGCCACAACAGCATCGCCCTAAGACCTCCCGTTCGCGGTTCGGGACGGCTCAGAGCCAGCGCACAGTGCCCGCCGCTGCGGCAGTGCGTCCATGATGCGGCGACGCTCCGATGACGTCATGGCCGACCAGCGGGCGATCTCGTCGATTGAACGCAGACAGCCCACGCACAACCGGCTCTGCGGGTCGATGGTGCAAATGTTGACACACGGCGTTTCCATGAAACCGGCCTTCCAGATGCGGGTTCGGCGGCCGAAGCCGGACGAGCGATCAGACGTCCGGCGCGGTCGCGGCATGGCCCGCAACGGGCAGATAGGGGGAGTTTGCCCGTATGGGCAAGAGGTGGCGCGCAACAGGTCCCTGGGGCCACTATGCTGTCAGGGCGCAGAACCGCGGGCTCTGGCTGGCGATCTGAGGCGGGGCTGGCGATGCGTGCGCCCGCTCTGGGATTGTGCGGCACGGTGACGCTCCTGCCCGAGCGGTTGAAGCGGTGCCACGGCCGAGAGCACGCGCTGGCGGGGGAGTGTTACGATGGCCTCGGTGCCCTTGCGCAATTCCGAGAGCAGATCGAACGTGCCGCCGTGCAGTTCGATCAAATTCTGCACGATCGGTAGCCCCAACCCCGTTCCGCCCTCAGCACTTTCGTGCGCCAGCGAGCCCTGGCCGAAAACCTGTAACACCTTGGGAATTTCTTCGGTTGGAATGCCGGGGCCGGTATCGCGGACCGACAGGTATTGGCCGCCATCGACGGTTGCGCCGATTGTTACGGTGATGCGTCCGCCTGACGGTGTGAACTTCAGGGCGTTCGACATCAGATTGAGGCAGATCTGGCGCAGCGCCCGCTGGTCGGCCCAAATTTGCGGAAGCGACTCGTCGTAGTCCTCGACCAGCTCAATACCTTTGTTCTGCGCTTTCAGTTTCAACAATCGGTGGCAATCTTCTGCCACGTCGCTCAATCGCAGTGGTTCTTCGTGGAGCTCATAGCGCCCAGCTTCGATGCGCGACAGATCGAGAATTTCATTAATGAGATGCAACAGGTGTTTGCCGCTGTCGTGGATGTTGGCGGCATACTCGCGATACGTTGGATTTTGAAGTGGTCCAAGCAGCTCGCCCTTCATGACCTCGGAGAAGCCCATAATCGCGTTGAGAGGCGTGCGAAGCTCATGGCTCATCGTTGCGAGAAAGCGTGATTTTGCCTTATTGGCCGCTTCTGCTCGGCGCCGAGCCTCCTCAGCCAGCAGGCGCGATTCCTCGAGTTCCGATATTAAGGCATCCTTTTGGGCGCGAAATTCGAGCATGGCGAGAGCCGTGGCGTGAAGCCCCTTGGCGAGGAAGATGAAATAGACGTTGACCCCGAGCGCCATGGAGGCGAGCGCGTAATAAAAAGGATCTCCAAGGGTGGCTAATCGGGCCACGACGACGACCGTGATTGGCAAAGTCCCGGCGTATAATATGCTCATCACGGTCGACGCAAATGACATGCGGATCGCGAGCAAGACGATCAAGGTGGCGAACAGGAAGACGTTGGTGGAGAAGATTTCGCTCGCCGCCGGTTCTTCATGACCGAATAATCCAACCAGCGCAAAGCTGGCCCAGGTGACGCCGTTTAAGCCTTCGGCCCAGGTGAGCTTACGGCGCCATTCGGCGACATCGACCTGTTCGCGCGGAACGGCCATAAAGCTGTGGCAGCGTTCGATCAGAACGACTTTGGCCGCGATCACCAGCACGAGCCAGAACATAGCCTGGTAGTAGGGCGCCCAGAACATCGCCGCGAGCGCGAATACGACTGAGAGCGCGGGCATCGTCACGGCCGCGCCGATCTCGTTGCGCGCGAACATCGTGAGGAGTTCGTACTCGAATTCGGGCTTGATCGCTGTTCGACCTGTCAGCCCTTCACGCGCGCTTCTAAGATCGGCCGCGGCACGCTTGCGCGTGTCGCGTCGGCTTCTCAGCTTAGCGAGTTCGTCCGTGGCCGCGCTATGTGCCATCACCGATGCCATCGACTGGCGGAAGAAGCCTAAGAGTCACCCTGCCAAACCGGCGTTACTCCGACCGCATCCCCCCACCGTTTCAACCGTCGTTAATTTGGCCGCCATTCGCTAATGTTGCGTTTACTTGGAAGCCGCACCGCATCACATGCTTATGCAACAAAAAGATCGAGACCGGCCGCGCGTGAACGGCAAGTCCACCTTGCTGATCCTCAGCCTTATCGGCTTGCTCGCACTCCTTTATGTCGTAGCGGACCGGTTCGGCCTCGGCCGTCAGGTTGCCGAGGGACGGGCGCGGATCATCGATGGGGACAGCTTTTTCCTTGGCGCCTATGAAGTTCGGCTTGTCGGCATCGATGCGCCGGAAGGGCTGCAGATGTGTCAGCGCAACGGAATGGATTGGGCGTGTGGCGAGGAGGCCAAGCGCGTCCTACGCCGTTTGACGGCCGGCCACACAGTTCGATGTGAAGGATCGAAACAGGATCAGCATGGCCGCTTGTTGGCCCGATGTTTCGTCGGCGAGACGAACATCAACGCCGCGATGGTCGAAGCGGGTTTCGCGCTCGCCTTCGGTGACTACGGTGCTGAAGAGTCGGCGGCTCGCGATGCCAAACGGGGAATGTGGGTCGGCACCTTCGAGCGGCCGCAGGCCTGGCGGGAGCGCAATCGCGGCCCACGATAGCGGGCGGCCGATCGGCAGAGGAAGCCTTGTGGCTGGTGAGGTCGCGCTGGGTGGGGTAAGCCTCACGCTGTTCCGCATGGAACACTGGCAGCGCGATAATGGCTTTAAACTCCAGTGCCCCATTTCAAGAGGGGCGCAGTGCGTGGGGGTAGCGCCGCAGCCAGCATCCAGGTCGCACGGGCCGATGGCGCGAGGGGAAAGCTGGTCGGCATGGTTTTGGGGAGGTCGACGGGATGCGATTGACGGTTCTGGGGAGTGGCGACGCATTCGGTTCTGGCGGGCAGCTGCAGACGTCGTTCCATATCGCGCATTCCGGCGGCGCCTGTCTCGTCGATTGTGGCGCGACGTCGCTGATCGGAATGGCGCGGTGCGGCCTCAATCCGGACGCCGTCGCGACCATTTTCATCACGCACTTGCACGGCGATCACTTTGGCGGGTTGGTGTGGTGGCTCATTCATGCACTTCACGTGGCCAAGCGGGCATCACCTCTCGCAATCGTAGGTCCGCAGGGCATCGAGGAGCGCTTGACGCTCGCAGCAGAGAGCCTCTTTCCAGGATCTATGTCGACGCCGCGACCGTTCGCGCTGAACTTCCGCACGTTCACACCCCAGACACCCTTAATCGAGGGGGGCGTGACCGTAACGCCCTTCGTCGTGTCTCACCCCTCAGGCGCGACGCCCTATGCCCTGCGGTGTGAAGCCGATGGCCGCATCATCACGTATTCCGGCGATACCGAATGGGTGGATGCGCTCGTGCCAGCAAGTGCGCACGCAGACCTGTTCATCGTCGACTGCTATGCGCACGAGCAGCCGGCGGGCTATCATATGAATTGGCGGACGATCGAACGTCAGCTGCCGCGACTGACGGCTCGCCGTGTGATGCTGACGCACATGGGGCATGAGATGCTGGCCGCGCGCGGATCGCTCGCGGATCCCCGCATTATTGTGGCCGAAGACGGCCTTCGAGTTGATGTCTAGCACGTCGTTCCGGAACCGGGGTGCGAAGGGGCCGTCGATACTCTGTCAGTCGGCGTCCCAGCCCGCTGCTGCCCGCCATCGCGTTCAGCGAGGCGATCTGGCAATCGATCTCAACAGCATTCTCTGCGCCATCCGCGCCTGCCGTGTGTGTCGCGATGCGCCACACGGAGCGCCGCTCCCGCACGAGCCGCGGCCCGTGGTCAGAGCCGCTGGCAGCGCGCGCGTGCTGATTATCGGACAAGCTCCAGGCGCGCGCGTTCACGCTTCGGGGTTGCCGTTCGACGATCCGTCTGGAGTTCGACTGCGTGCCTGGATGGCGATCGAACGCGACACCTTTTATGACGCCTCTCGGATTGCGTTTGCTCCGATGGGTTTCTGCTTCCCCGGACAGTCAGCGAAAGGCACCGATCTTCCCCCGCGGCGTGAATGTGCTCCGCTGTGGCAGGAGAGACTGGCATTGAGCCTGACAAATGTGCGGCTCGTCTTGCTGGTCGGGTCATACGCGCAGCGCTGGCATCTGGGGTCACAGGCATCGGGTGGCTTGACCCAAACGGTGCGGCGCTTTGAGGAGATTCTCGCGGTCAGCGATCCACGACGCGTCTTTCCGCTTCCGCACCCGTCCTGGCGCAATAATTCTTGGCTCGCGGCCAACACATGGTTCGAGGCTGAAGCGCTGCCGCGCCTGCGGCAAGAGCTCGTTCGTGCCTTGACGTGAGCGAGAGACACATGCTGGGCAACAGGTTTAGGAAAATTATTTGCGCAGAACCAGCGCGATCGTGTTATTTTAGAAAAATTGTTCTGTTGGCGAATGAGGTTACGTGAGACCATGCTCGATGAAATGGATGTTCGGATTCTGGCGCTGCTCCAGGAGGATTGCACGCGACCCGTCGCGGAGATCGGCAAGGAAGTGGGCTTGTCAACCACCCCGTGCTGGCGGCGCATCCAGAAGCTGGAAGAGTCCGGCGTCATTAAGCGCCGCGTCGCAGTGCTGGAGCCCGAAAAAGTCAACGCAGCTGTGACCGTATTCGTGTCGATCAAGACCGACAAACATTCCTCTGCCTGGCTGGAGAAATTTCACGCGGCCGTCGACGATTTTCCGGAAGTGATCGAATTCTATCGGATGTCCGGCGAGGTCGATTATCTGCTCCGTGTGGTGGTCCCCGATATTCGGGCCTACGACGACTTCTATAAGAAATTGATCGCTCGCATCGAGATTGCAAAGGTTTCATCAGCGTTCGCGATGGAGCAGTTGAAATACACCACGGCCCTACCGTTGCAGTTTGCCCGCGTGGATCGGATGCGGGGCGAAGACTAGCTGGTGATGTACCACTCGCGCGAGATTTTGCCTGAGGGGCAGCTAGGGGCTGGCCCAAGCGGGCCATCGGGCACAACAAACAGCAACGGCGGCCCCTTTCGGAACCGCCGCGCCACGAATGCCGCAAAGCGGATCGACGACTTAGATGACGTCGATCTCGGCCGGCAGGTACGAGGTCACCTCGAGGCCGACTTCCTGCTCGCGAACGGCGGGCTTGGTCCAGGTCTTCATAGTCCATCCTCCAAAGTTGCCCCAGCGGATCAACGACTGCCGGGGTAAGGATGTTGTACGGCCGTATCGCCATAACTTCAAATAGCAATATCGTGAGATTTTGATCAGAATTACTTATAGGGTGGGAAGACTTGCATGATATCGGGAGGCATCATGTCGATGGAAAATTTTCAGTATAACTTCGGCAGTCCGGACGTGATTTTGAAAAATAAAATGCGGCGACTGGTACTCCAGCCACCGCACTTCAGAACAACCAACTCAGACGTCTTAGATAACGTCGATCTCAGCCGGCAGGTACGACGTAACTTCGAGGCCGACTTCCTGCTCACGAACGGCGGGCTTGGTCCAGGTCTTCATGATGTTTCCTCCAGATCAGTCACATGCGAGCCAGTCTCGCTAATCAGTGATATTATCTTACGCACTTCCTACCATAACTTCAAATCGCAAGTTCGTGATTTTTAAATAAGAATCTCTTATGGACCGTATTGGCGTGGCTGATGATGCCCCGATAGCAGGCTGGCCATAGCAAAGCGGCGGTTGCAGAAGCAACCGCCGCATACAACTGGTAACGCAGCGCGACGACTTAGATGACGTCGATCTCGGCCGGCAGGTACGAGGTGACCTCGAGGCCGACTTCCTGCTCACGAACGGCGGGCTTGGTCCAGGTCTTCATGATGATGTCCTCCAGTTGATGGCGCTGATGTCTCCGGTCAGCTGCCGATGAGGTAGCTATAGCGATCAGGTCCAACACGTACAAATAGCAAGTTCGTGATCTTGCGGTGTTCGGTCGGGTCGCATGCGGCATGGGCGCATCGTGGCGGGCAGACGCGAGACAACGTGCACAGGCTGCGAGGCCATCGCGGAGAGCTTCAGAGCGCCATTGTCTCCGACGAAGCGGCGTGCCAGGACATCACGTAGTGTGGGATGCATCGGCCATGTGCATGAACTGCGAATTCGAGACCCGTCCATGACTGGTGCGAAACTGTCCTTGCGCCGCAGAGCGTTTGAGATCGTCGAACTGGGTCGTGGGGACAACAGAGCCAGTCGCGCGTTCGATTATTTCCTGGTCACTCTGATCGTCTTGAATATCTCAGCGTTTGTCGCCGAAACTGTACCTTGGATCGCTCAGCGTCATGGGTGGTGGCTCGACAAGTTCGAGCTCTTTTCGGTCGGGGTGTTCACCCTCGAGTACGCCGTTCGGCTGTGGACGGCGGTCGAAATGCCGTTCTTAAAAAGGTTTTCGCCGCTTCGCGCGCGACTCAAAGCCGCCACCAGCCCGGCGCTCATCATCGATCTTCTCGCCATTTTGCCGTTCTATCTCCAATTCCTGTTCCAGATCGATTTGCGTTTTCTGCGCGTGTTGCGGTTGCTGCGTTTCTTGAAGCTGTCGCGGTACTCGCCAGCCATGCACACGCTGCTGCGGGTGATTTCGAATGAGAGGCGCTCCCTCATTGGTGCCGGCTTACTCCTGGTGGCGGCGCTGCTGTTTTCCGCCTCCCTGATGTACATCATCGAAGGTTCAGCGCAGCCGGACGCGTTTGGCACGGTTCCCGATGCGGCCTGGTGGGCGATTGCTACGCTGACGACGGTTGGCTACGGGGATGTGACGCCCGTCACACCGCTTGGCCGGTTCTTCGGCGGGCTCGTCATGATCGCGGGCCTTTGCATTCTCGCCCTGCCGGTCGCAATTATCGCGACAGGTTTTGCTCAGGAGGTCGGGCGACGCGACTTCGTCGTCAACTGGTCGCTGATGTCACGCATTCCCCTCTTGTCGGAACTGGACGCCCGCGAGGTGGGGCAGATCATGCCGCTCCTGCATGCACACAACCTGCCGCCGCATGTGGAGGTGTTGCCGGCCGGGGCCCCGGTTGGGGCGATTTACTTCATCGCGTCTGGCAAGGTGCGGGTCGCGGATCCGGATTCGGAAACATGGCTCCATCCCGGCGCGATCTTCGGTGTGGACGCGATGCTTGCGTCCGATGTGCCCCGGGCACCGTTTATCACGGCCTCAAAATGCCGGTTGCTCAAGCTTCATGCGGAGGACTTCCATCGCCTTGAACTCATCAATCCGCGTGTTGCCGAACAAATCCGCGCCCGGGCGAGAACCGTCGCCGCGAGTCCAAGCTAATGGTGTTTTAGTCAGTCGCGCGGGTGGACCACTGTAGTTGCGAGAAATCGCAAATGGCCTGCTAGCGGCAAGGACGCCCTTCGACGTTGCACGAAAACCCTTGCGGATCGCTTGAGCAGCTGACACTGCGGTTCGCGGCCTTGGTGAAGTTCCCCCACGCCGTGCCATATTCAAGTATGGTGAAATCGGCCCACGATTTTATGGCGTCGGCCTCAGCCCGCTTTTTCGTGCCGCCGACGCCGCTGCCGTAGTGCCAGTGGTCCACAATGCAGACCTTTTTGCCTTCACGGCGCAGATCGTGGATTGAGCCAGCCATGCCAGTATCGGGCGTGGCTGCGGACGGCGATGAAGCCGCGGCGGCCAGTGTAAGTGCCAGCAGGAGCGCAAGAGATTTCGCTGTCATGCCGTGTCCCTAAAATCGATGTGAGCGATGCAGACTAGGCTGCCAGATTTGCCCAATCCTCGGGAGAGCAGCATGCCAGAGATGTTGAATATTCTCTAATTGCTGCAAAGCGGCAACAGGGTCGGCGGATCACTTGACTGCGATGACGCCGATCTCGACCAGCATGCGCGGGTCGACGAGCTTGGCTTCGACGGCAGCGCGCGCGGGTGCGTGCGTGCCACCCATCCACGCCGACCAGGCCTCGTTCACGGCTTCTCGCAAACGAATATCGGCGAGCCAGAGATTTGCGAAGACAACTTTGGATTTGTCGGTGCCAGCCAGCGCGAGGAGCCGGTCGATTTCGGCCAGCACTTCGGCCGCCTGTCCCTTGGCGTCAGCCGCCAGGTTGGTCGGCACGATGCCGGCCGTGAAAACGAAGCCATTGGCCTCGACGGCTTTGGCATAGATGGCGTTGGCTTCGTGGCGCACGATCTGCATGGTGTGGATCCCCCGGCTAGGTGAGCATTTCGTTGAGCCGGGGACACGGTTCGAGCCCGCACCCCCGGCGCGCTCCCATATCAGGCGGACGTGAAGGCAGCCAGGGGGTGCGGCCGCTCGCTCGATTAGAGAACAGGCTCTTGGGCTAAAAGCGTTCCGTCGATTTTGAGAGCCTTAATGGCCACCTCGCCGCCGCGGCCGACGGCAAGCACGGCCTCGATGCGGCGTTCGCGGACCTGGTCCTCCAACGGTTTGCCGGTCCCTTCGGGCACGAAGTAACTCTCGATCCCGTAGCGCAGGTTGCCGACGGTCTGTCGACCTTCCGCGTCGATGGGCGTGACGTAATCGACGATGCCTTTGAGGACGACCTCATCGGGTGCGCTGCCCGTGGGATAGGACGAGGATATCGCGCGCACCGTCCATTTGCCGTCCGCATTTTTGGCGATGCTGGCATAGGCGCGATCGCCTTTGCGTGCGCCGGGGGGGAGGGTGATGTTGCCGCTGGTCGTGAAATCGTAGCCCAAGATCACGTAGTCGCCGCGGAACAGATCGCGCGGATCGACGGGGACGACGTCGACCACAATTTCACGTCCATTGCGCAGCAGGTCGACGCGGTTCCACACGATCCAGGCGAGCACGGCCGTCTGGAGTGCTGCCACGAGAACGGCGGCAGCCCACGGTGAGCGGCGCAGCTTGGAGAAAAGCGACGTCGTCACGGGATCACCTCCTGGGGTTGTTGGCGATTGTGGAGGCGATAAGCGAGGTAGGCGAGACCGGCGACGATGAGACCCACAGTGAGGAAGAACAGCGAGGAGCCCATAAGCGTGCCAATCGTCTTTCCATAGATCGCGAGAATTTCGATCGAAAAGCCGATGTAGCCGAGCCAGAGCGCCAACCGGTCCGGCGCAGCTAGGCCCCACCAGATGGCCGCGAGAGTCAGCAACAGTGCAAAGACGGCGAGCGCGATGAAGGCTCCTAGCGTCGGGCTTTGGACGAATTGGAGCGCAAATAGTCCTGCGTATGTCACCACGAGTGCGTACGTGATGGTGGGCCGCGCGACGATCTCAAGCTTGGGCACGAACTTGAGCAGGACGGCACCAAGCGCCGTCAGGGCAAGACCAATCAGCACGACCAGTTCATGCCCACCCTTGTCGTGCCAAATGTAGCCGAGCGTGACGATAAAACCCGCAAGTCCAAGCCCGGCCAGGTGGGCGCCGGGAGGCCACCGGTGCCAAGCGAAAGCTGCCGCCGTTGCCGCCCAGGGTGCGAGATAAGGCCAGAAGATTTCCGAGCGCTGACCGGTTTCCCACACGCCCCACACCGAAAACAGCACAAGCGCGAAGGCGAGTGCAGGATTGGAGACGAAGAGAACCCCGGCAAGCAAGCCCGCCGCCCCCCACGTCAACACCAGGTCGGGTGGGTTGCCGTCCATGTGATACATTTGGGAAATGAGCATGATGCTGGCGCCGAAGATGGCTGTACCAAGCAGGACGGCGGCGTGGCCGAAGGCGGCCAACGATGCGCCCCCACCCGATCTCGGATCGCCGTCGAACGCGGTTGCTGAACGCGAAAAAAGTGCGGCAGCGAACATGTAGGCGGCCCACAGGAGACCGATCAGCATGCCGAGCCGCAAGATCTTCGGCATGACTTGCCAATTCGCGGCGACGAAGCTCATGGCGGCAAAGCCAATGAGGATCGCAGCGAGGACGGCAAGCACGCTCGCAAGACCCACCGTGTGGGAATTGGCCTTGATGTCCGCGCGGATAGCCCTTTCGGCTGCGGCATCGATGTAGCCCGCCTCACGCCACCGCGTGACGTCGCGGTCGAGACGGTTGCGGTAGCCCCACATGGGCCCTCCCATTCTCCAAGTTTCGCCGACAGCCAATCAGAACTGAACGTCGTTCATTTAAGCGCGCAATGTGGCAGCGTCAAGGCGCCGGGTCAGGCAGCCCTACTTTTTTCGGCCGTCTTGCGGCCGTCGCGATGCTGATGCGCCGTGAGAGCGGCAGAAAGGAAAAAGACCGCAGCGAAGAGGCGCCGAACGGTTTCCCGCCGGCGCCGTGTAAAAAGTGGCCACAGTCCGGGAGTGTTTGTACTTACGGCGTCGCAG
>JAKALI010000084.1 GCA_021813195.1 Pseudomonadota bacterium | reverse complement strand
GCACCGAAATGATCGTGACCTGACAATTCGAGGGTTCGAAATGAGCGGTGCCCTCGTCGATCCGCTGGCCCGCCAGGCGGTCGATGAAACGGCAGAGTTTTGGGATCGGGTTGTCCGCGCGCTGGGGATAAGCGGAGTGGCCTTGGCGTCCTTCCACTTCGATGACGCCGGTCAACGAGCCCCGCCGCCCGATTTTGATTTCGTCGCCGAGTTCTCTTGGGTTCGAGGGTTCGCCCACCAGGCACGCATCGATGGTTTCACCGCGTCGCTTCAACCAATCGAGGACCTTTATGGTCCCGTTGATAGCCGGCCCCTCTTCGTCGCCGGTCATGAGCAGGGAAACGGACCCGCGCGCCAAAGTTCCACCCTGCACAGCAACATGGCGATGCAGGGCCGCAACAAAGCAACCGATCGCGCCCTTCATGTCAGCCGCGCCGCGGCCGATCAGTATCCCATCACGGATCTCGGCCGAAAACGGATTTACAGACCACCGCGCGACATCTCCAGGCGGCACGACATCAGTGTGACCTGCAAAACAAAGGTGCGGAGCGCCCGAGCCCAACCGTGCATACAAGTTGTCGATATCGGGCGTATTGTCCGCGGAAAAGACGAGTCGATGGCAGGAGAAGCCTAAGGGCTTCAATAGGCTTTCCATTACGTCTAGCGCGCCGGCGTCCTGAGGCGTCACGCTTGGGCAACGCACAAGCGCGCGCGTGACTTCAACGGGATCGGTGAAAGACGACATGCGGACCTAATCGAGAAATCGCGCTGGACATGGCTCGGTCGCTTGATTGCATCAATACCGACGGTGAGCTGAGCAAGCCATAGCGGCTTATGGCGAGGGTTGCAAAGCGGCGGCGTGTGGCGGCAAGAAACCCGACAGGATCGGCCCGGCAAGACTGCAGCCAGAGCTACTTGGGCAAACCACGCTTGCCGAACCCCTGCGGTGCGGTTCGACGATCCGATGGTCCGGAGCGGCGATCCGGAAAAAGGCTCTCTCCGAGATTGCCGCCGGGCGACCGCCGGTCGGAGACGCTCAGATCTCGCCGATTGTCCTGGAGGGGGGCCATCAAAGGGGTGCCGGCTGAGCGCGCGCGCACGGCGGCGTCGATCGCGGCTTCGGCCGAGGCATACGGCGACGGCAACGGATCGAGATCGTCCAGCACGGCGAATGTGCCAGCCTCCGCACCGGCAGGACCGTCTTTACCAAGAAGCGATTTCAACAGTCCCACGGGTCCGGCCCTCTGGGCGTTTCGGTTTGCTCCAATGCAGCCGACGGATCAAATCGGCAATCTTTCTTCCTTCGCATCAATCCCTCAACAACTCGTTAATGCTGGTCTTGGAGCGGGTTTTCTCGTCCACGCGCTTGACGATGACGGCGCAGTAAAGTCCGGGGCCAGGCTCACCATTGGGGAGCGGCTTGCCGGGCATGGTTCCGGAGACGACGACGGAGTAGGGGGGGACGCGACCGAAAAACTTCTCGCCCGTCGAGCGGTCGATGATCGTGGTCGAGGCGCCCAGATAAACGCCCATCGACAGTACGGACCCTTCCCCAATCTGCACGCCCTCGGCCACTTCCGCGCGCGCGCCAATGAAGCAGTTGTCTTCGATGATCACCGGGCCAGCCTGGAGGGGCTCCAAGACGCCGCCGATTCCGGCGCCGCCTGAGATATGACAGTTAGCGCCGATTTGAGCGCAAGATCCCACGGTTGCCCAGGTGTCGACCATCGTGCCCGAACCGACCCGAGCGCCCAGGTTGACGAACGAGGGCAAGAGCACTGCGCCAGGGGCAATATAGGCTGAGCGGCGCACGACCGCGCCGGGAAGAACCCGCACGCCGGCCTTGCGAAAGTCCGCTTCGGTCCAGCCTTGGAACTTCGGCGCGACTTTGTCCCAGTAGAACGAGCCAGCCGGTCCACCCGATATGAGACCCATATCGTTAAGCCGGAAGGAAAGGAGCACGGCCTTCTTCAGCCACTGATGGACGACCCACGCGCCATCGATCTTTTCGGCGACGCGAGCTTCGCCACGATCGAGCAGATCGAGCGCGACCTCGACGGCCTCACGTAGCGGGCCCACCGTTGACGTGTTGATGGTATCGCGCTCTTCCCAGGCGGCATCGATGGTGGTCTGCAAACTCGTCGTGGTGCTCATGGTGTCCTCGGATTGGCTGGCGGCCGTGCGCTCGGTGGGATTAGGCTGTGTCCAATGCACAGCCCAGATTATTCGGATTGGGGCGGGAGATGCCCCTCCAACCTTGGGCGGTGTTCATCGGTGGTTGGTCCGCAGGTGTCAACCCGAGGGTGCATGAGGTCGCGCGGGAACCGTCGCACGATGCCCTGTAGCGGCCTCGCCACACTTCAACCGAATTCCCAACGATAAGCACCAAGACGGTTGATCACCCTCACAACCCTCCTTTTGCTTGCGATGCGAATCTCGCAATCGTCTGCATGCATCGAGATGTCCGAATGGACGGACTAAGGAGAACTGACATGGCTAAGGCGGCGAAGGCAGCAAAGACGGGTAGCACGGGCAGCAAGGTCGCGTCGGCCGCTGCCAAAGTTCTCAAGAGCAAGACGGCATCCAAAGAAGAAAAGGCTGTTGCAGCTTCTGCTCTCACCCAAAAGGGCAGCGACGAAAAGACCAGCGCCAAGGTTGCCTCAAATGCTGCCAAGGTTCTGAAGAGCAAGACGGCGAGCAAGGAAGCCAAGGCGGCGGCTGCGTCGGCTCTCACGCAGAAAAAGCGCTAAAGCTCTGTGTCATGCGCTCTGCGCGCGCCGTTATGGTAGCGCGATCAGGCCCAGAGCCCGGGCTGTTTCGGTAACCCGTTCCTGCATCAGAGCCGTGGCCTCGGCCTCGCCGAGAACCACGGCTGAGGACCCATCCGACGGAGCGCGGTCGTCGTTGCTCATGCGCGGGTGTTTGGCGACGGCCATGCCCACACGTCTCCAGACGTCGGCATCGATCTTGCCGCCCCGACTCCAAACGCCCGATAGTATATAGCTGAATTTTGGGCTCGCGGCGGCCAGTGCCTCGACATCGCTGACCAGTGCCCGCCCGTGCTTGATGAGCGAGTCCTCGACGAGTCCAGCGGCTACGTTTGCGGCGTCGTCTGGTGTCTGACAGGCGTCCATCGCGGCGACGATCAGGGGCACCAGAAGCGCTGGGTGATCTTCGATCGTTTCAAATACGCAATCGATAATCCAGGCAATCGCGTTTTCTTCCACCTGTTGGGGCATCGGCACGGCGTGCTGATACTCGCGTCCGTGTGCGACGATGGCCTCGGCCACCTTCGCGACGTCAAAGCGTCCGTTGGCCGTTCGACAAGGATAGTCCCCGCCGACGTACTTGCAGTCGAAGCAGTCTGGAAGATTTTGCGTCGGCATTTCAGCCCCAGCCCCGTCCGATTCGCCGCCCGTTTCCCGCGAGGCCTCGAACCATCATGTCGGCCAGCCGGGCCTGCGCGCGGCCACAAGTTCGCAAAAACAATTGGCAGGCACAATGGGGCAAGGCCCTGCAGGTTCAACTAATCGCGTCAGCCAAAGGGCTCGATGGATCTAGGCCTTCACACCCGCCCCGATGACCGGCGCGGCCAACGCGTCGAGAGGCCAACGCGGACGGGCGGGCGCAGTGAGATCGTCCATGAGCCCGAGGGAGAGGCGGACGGCGCCGGCCCACGCAATCATGGCGCCATTGTCGCTGCACAACGGTGATGGCGGAACATGCAGCGTTGAGCCGTAGGCGGCGGCGAGCGCCTCAAGCCGTCCACGGAGCGCGGCGTTGGCAGCAACACCACCCGCCACGACGAGGCGGCTCGGCGCAGTCGCGCCCAGGCGGTCCGACAGCATCTCAAGTGCGCGCGCAACTCGGTCTGCAACGGCATCGAACGCCGCCGCCTGAAAGCTCGCACACAGATCAGCGATATCCTGGTGTCCAAGCGGCTGTAACGCGGTGGCCTGACGGCGCACGGCCGTCTTAAGGCCGGCGAACGAAAAATGTGGCTCGGCGCGTCCCTGGAGTGGCCGCGGGAATTGAAAGCGCGCCGGATCGCCGTCGCGCGCGGAGCGCTCGACGGCAGGACCACCAGGTTGGCCGAGGCCCAGCAGCTTCGCCGTTTTGTCGAATGCTTCGCCGAGTGCATCATCGATCGTGGTGCCGAGCCGTTCATATCGTCCGGGCTCGTGCACGAACAAAAGTTGGGTGTGTCCTCCGGAGACGAGCAACACGAGGTAGGGCGGGGCAAGTCCTTCGGTGAGCCCCACAGTTAAGGCGTGAGCCTCAAGGTGATTGATGGCGAGGAACGGCTTTCCCGCAGCAAGCGCCAACGCTTTGCCCGTCACCATGCCGACGACGAGCCCGCCGACGAGTCCGGGTCCAGCGGTCGCCGCGACCGCTGTCACATCACCAAGTCCGATGCCGGCTTGCGTCAGAGCATCGGCAATGATGAGATCGAGGCACTCGGCGTGCGCCCGCGCAGCGATCTCGGGCACGACGCCGCCGAAGCGCTCATGTTCTCGCCATTGCGAGCGCACGACATTGGACAGAATACGCCCGCGTCCATCCGCATCGCGGCTGACGATGGCGGCTGCCGTCTCGTCGCAGCTGGTCTCCAGTCCCAGCACGAGATCTGGTGGGGTTGCAGAAATTGAAGCCATCGCAGGTTGGGTTTTTGCGCTTGGAGGTGATGCGCCTTGAGCGGGACGGCCACCAGTTTGCATTGTCCGGTTTTGCCGGGCTAGAAGGAAACGTCGTCGGCCCGACCGACCTAGCATTCGGAGAATTCCACGTGCAAGTGAGGCCCATTCGCATTGGTACGCGCGGTTCGCCCTTGGCACTCGCCCAGGCTCACGAAGTCCGCCACCGGTTGATGGCTGCGCATGGGTTGTCCGAAGATGCGATCGAGTTGGTAATCATCAAGACCACTGGCGACATGATCCTCGATCGGCCTTTGTCGGAGGCTGGTGGCAAAGGACTGTTTACCAAAGAGCTCGAAGAGGCGCTTCTTGAACGTCGAGTCGATTTGGCCGTCCATTCGATGAAAGACGTACAAACCGTGCTACCGGACGGGCTGGGCATCGTCGCCATCCTGCCGCGTGAGGACGTGCGCGACGCGTTCTTGAGCCTCACTTGCGCTTCGCTCGAAGACTTGCCTAAAGGTGCCATCGTTGGAACGTCGTCGTTACGCCGTCATGCGCAGATCAAGCGGCTGCGTCCCGACGTTGAGGTGGTGGGGTTTCGCGGCAACGTCCAGACGCGATTGAAAAAGCTTGCAGACGGTGTGGCGCAGGCGACGTTTCTGGCATGTGCAGGTCTCAATCGTCTCGGGCTTGCCGATCGCATTACATCACGCATTCCGATCGAGACGATGCTGCCGGCCGTTGCGCAAGGCGCGATCGGCATTGAGGCGCGTCTAGATGACGACGCCACGCTCCACCTCGTAGCCGTGCTTGATGATCGTGCGACGAGCCATTGCGTGCGCGCTGAGCGCGCATTTCTTGCCGTCCTGGAGGGTTCCTGCCGCACGCCGATTGCGGGGCTCGCCCGTCTTGAAGGCACGATCCTAACGCTGATTGGCGAGGCCCTCTCTCCCGACGGTCACCAGCACGTCGCAACCACCATGCAGGGCCTCCCAAGCGAGGCGGAAGCGCTGGGCGCGGCAGTCGCACAAGATATCTTGGCGAGGGGCGGCCGGGCCATTCTCGGGGTCTGAGATCACATGAACCTGGTTGTTACGCGGCCAGAGGGTGATGCCGATGCGCTGGCCGAGTTGCTGGTTGCGCGGGGTCACCGAGTAATCTCATCGCCGATGCTACGTTTCAAAGCTTGCCCAGCCGAGATCGATGTGCGTGGTATGCAAGCGATTCTGGTCACGAGCCGCAATGCGATCCGCGCGCTGGGCGAGCGCGCGCAGGGCCTCGATTTGACGCGACGACCTTTGTTTGCCGTTGGGGCGGCGACGGCCGCAGAAGCGCGGGCGGTCGGATGGAGCGACGTGATCGAGGGACCAGGCCGTGCGCAAGAGCTCTGCGCGCTGGTGGTCGACCGCTTGAATCCTCGACAAGGCGGCATTCTCCATTTGGCGGGCGACGTCGTGGCCTATGAGCCAGGCGCTGAACTGGAACGTCATGGATTTACTTATCGCCGGTGCGCGGTCTACCGCATGGAACCAGCCGAGGCCCCGTCCGGAGAGCTGGTAGCGGCTCTGGCACGCGGCAGCGTCGACGGTGTGTTGTTGATGTCGCCGCGCACCGCGACGGTCTATTGTCGTCTGATGCAAGAGGCTGGACTTGGTGAACAGGCGCAACGTCCCACCTACTTTTGCCTGTCCGCGGCCGTGGCAGGGGCGTTGGCTCCGCTCGACCCTGCCGACGTGCGCGTCGCCATTCGGCCCAATTCCGAAGAAATGCTTGCCCTCGTCGAACAGGTGTCGTCATCATCCGCGACATAGATAAATAGCCCCTGTTGGCTTTGAATATGACGTGGCCGACGCCGGGTGGTGATGGAGCGTTCCGCATGGGTTCGTGCGACGCCTCATCGCGTGGTTCCACCGAGTGATTTCAAATCCCGTTCGCAGTTGGAGTGGCGTTTTTTCAAATGACGGAAGGCAAGGACAAGGTGCCGGGGAACACCGGCCCCATCGAGGATCCCGCGGCAGGCAAGCGTCCGCACGCCACGCTCGATCTGAAAGCAGTCGAAGTGAAGCCGGCCGGCGCAGAAAAATCGGCCGGATCAGACAGCGGGGGGAAGCCTGCGGCGACCGGGGCGTCGCAACCAGCAAAAGGCGAAGCCAAGAAAACGGCATCGCTCGAGCCCGCAGTTGGGAATTCGCAGTCCTCGCCGGTGTCAGCCGGCGTGCAGAACCTGCAGAAAAGGTCTGCTGGCGCCGCAGCGGTCGTCACGCATCTGATCGCTGGTCTCTTGGGTGGTGCAGCTGCCTATTTCGGCCTTCAGTCCGGCGCGATCAAGGACTACCTGCCGCTGCCGCCGACACAGGTCGAGCAGACCGTTCAGTCTCTCAGCCAACGGCTGCAAGCCCTCGAGTCCGCTGCCAAGGGCGCAGATCCCGCAGCAGGGCTCGCCAGGGAGCTCGCGCAAGCGCAGACGCGCTTGCAGGCTCTTGAGACCGCGATTGCCGAGTTGCCAGCGCTCAAGGCGCGCGAGAGCACGCTGGCCGCCAGGACGGTGGCGATCGAACAGAGCCTCGCCGCGATCGCGTCAGATGGCGGTTTCAGCGCGCGCGTGGCGGCGCTGGAGGAGCGACTCGAAATGTTGGCCCGCGCAGCGGGCACCGCGGAGGGCCAGAATGGCGTCGCCGATCTGGTTGTGATCACGGGCAAGATTGCGGCCCTTGAGAAGCAAATCGAGGGGCAGGCAGCGGTCATCGAAGCGACAGGCTCGGAATTGAAATCCGATGCACAACGCGCCGCACAATCTCTCAGTGAAGCGAAAGCGGACATCGCGCGACTCGATCAGAGCATCGAGACGATCAAGGCCGACGGCGCGCGTGTCGATCGCACTGTTCAAGCCCTCCGCGAGGAGACGGCCCGTGTCGCGAGCGATGTGAAGGAGTTGCGGGCCGTCATCGATCAGCAGGCTCAGTCGTTCGTCAAATCCGCCGACATCGCCGCCGTCGTCTCGCCGGTTGCTGGCCAAATCTCCAAAATCGAGGGCAGTCTCGACGACGTGCTGCGCAAGGAACAAGAGCGGCAAGCCAACGCGGAGCGCATCCTGGTCGCGCTTGAACTGGCGAGCCTCAAGCGCGTGATTGATCGCGGATCGGCCTTCGCTGATGAACTGGCGGCGGTGCGCGACATTGCCGGTGACACACTCGATCTCGCCGCGCTTGAGCCGTTTCAGGCGACCGGTGTGCCGACACTGGTCCAATTGCAGAATGAAGGTCGTGCGGTGCTGCGCGCGGCATTGGACGAGGGCCGCCTTCAGGAGGCAACAACGGTATGGGAGCGGTTGATGGCGGGTGCCCAATCCATCGTCCAGATCCGCAAGCTCAATCCAGAACCAGGCGACACGGGGGCCGATGCGCTGATTGCCAACATCAGTCAAGCGTTGTCGGACGGACGGTTGGCTGACGTGCTTCAACAGGTCGAGAAACTCCCCGCAACGATGGCGTCGCCGTTGGCAGCGTGGCGTGACGCCGTCCGCGCGCGCCACACTGTCGACGAGGCCATTTTAGCGACCGAGCAGCAGCTCAAGACTGCGCTCGTTCCCGCCGTCGATCGTAGCAACGCGCCGTCGGAGCCACAGACCGGAGGGCCGGAGCCATGACTCGCCTCGTTCTGTTTCTCATCGCCATCCTGTTGTTGGCCACGGGCCTCAGTTGGCTCGCCGATCGACCAGGCCAACTGCTGATCACCTGGGAAGGCTACGAGATTGAGACGAGCGTCTTTCGTGCCGTGGTGATCCTGGCTTTCAGCCTGATCGCCGCCATCGCGCTATGGTCCCTGATCCGCCAGATCTGGACCAGCCCTGCCGCGATTGGCCGTTTTCTGCAACGCCGTCGTCAACGTCACGGTCTCGACGCGCTCTCGAGCGGTATCATTGCGATCGGGGCGGGCGACGAAGCGGGCGCGACGCGCTACGCGCTTCAGGCGCGCAAAGCGCTGCCCAACGAACCGCTGACCCATCTGCTGCGGGCTCAGGCTGCGCAACTGTCGGGGGATCGCGCAACCTCGCGCCGCATCTTCGATGCCATGCTTGCTTCGCCCGATACGGAACTGTTGGGGCTGCGCGGTCTATATCTGGAAGCCACGCGCGAGGGAGAGAACGAGGCGGCACGCCAGTACGCCGAACGTGCAAACCGGCTTCAACCTAAACTGGCTTGGCCGCTCCACGCGCTGTTTGAAAGCCAATGCCGACATGCCGATTGGGCGGCAGCCGCGGAAACGCTCGCCCAGTTGAAACGCTACGGGCATCTTGACAAGAAAGTCGCCGATCGCCGTCGCGCCGTGGTGCTCACCGCCCGCGCCGCGGCCATCGAAGAGGAAGATGCCGACACCACACTCGCGCTTGCCACACAAGCCCATGAATTGGCTCCCGACCTCATTCCCGCAGCGGCGATCGCTGCGCGTATTCTGGCATCCCGCGATCAGACATCGCGCGCAGCCAAAATCGTGCAGAGGACTTGGGCCAAAGCCCCCCATCCTGATCTCGCGAGTGCCTATTCCTACGCGCGCATCGGTGACAGCCCGCGCGATCGACTCCAGCGTGTGCGCAAACTCGCACAACTGCGGCCCAATGATCTGGAGAGCGCGGTGGCGCTGGCCCGCGCCGCAATCGAGGCCTTCGAATGGCAGGAGGCCCGCACCGCGTTGGAGCCCTATCTTGGCGACCGTCTCACAAGGCGAGTGGCCCGCTTGATGGCACGCATCGAAACCGAGCAACATGGTGATGTCGGCCGCGCGAGGGCGTGGATGGCTCGGGCGGCTCTGGCCGGCCCCGATCCCGTTTGGACGGCCGATGGAGTCGTATTGGATTCATGGTCACCGGTTTCGCCGGTAAGCGGTGAACTCGACCGCGTAACCTGGCGCGTGCCCGCGATCGGGCCCGATCCCGAACGGCAAGTACTGGCCGAACGCATCGAAGCCTGGCTTGCGATCGAGGCTGAGCGCGAAGCCGAACTCACGGCGCTACGGCACGCAACGGCTGCCGCTGGGTCCCAGCCAAGCCTGGAGCGGGCTGGCGAAGCGTCTCCGGGAGATCAGCAATCAACAGAAGCAGGCGACGTGACAGGCGCGGCGGACGAATTGCTCCAGCCAACGCACGACGCCGGCGATCTGTCGCGAACCGCTTCGGCGGAGCAGCCGACGAATGAAGGGCAAGTTCTGGCGACTGAAACTGCAGATTCTGCGCTATCGCATCCAGCAACAAGCACCGCAGATCAGCAAGTACCTGGTGCCGTGCTGCATGCACCGGCCGCGCCGATCGTTCGGACCGAGCAGACCGACAGTCCGAGCCTGATGTCGAACTGCCGCCATTCGGAGCAGAGCGATATGATTGGTGAGGCGCCATCGGGTTCACGAGCCTCTGAATTGCAGGCACCCATAGCCCGCCCTACGCCGTCGCAGCGTTCGGAACGGACCGCCCCAAGCGGAAAGCAAGACGGTCGAGCTGCCAACGGAGCGAGACCGTTCGTGGTCAGCATCCAGCACGCGGATGATCCGGATGTCTTGGTGCCGCATCCGCCTGACGATCCCGGTGTGGATGGCGACGAGCTGGTTCCTCAAATCCGCACCTCGCGCACGAAGCCGGCGCGATGACAGCGCAGGCTGCAGTGTGGGCGCACTAGCGGGAGGCACGAGCTGCAAAGTTGCCACCATTCGCGCGGGACGATCTGCGATGATGACGCTGCTCGAACGATTGGCGACCCGCTGGAAACCAGCCGGATCCGCGATTACAACCTGCCGGGCGTGAGCAACATGGAAGACGCTGAGCTTCCCGCATTCCTGCGCCGCAACATCCGTTCGCTCAACAGTGCGCG
>JAKALI010000083.1 GCA_021813195.1 Pseudomonadota bacterium | reverse complement strand
ACGAGGCCGCGCTGACCGAAGCCATCGTGCGACTGGCCAAGAAGTACGGTCGCTATGGCTACCGGCGTGTGCGCCAGCTTCTCGTCGACGAGGGCTGGCGCGTCAGCGTCAAGCGCGTCTATCGGATCTGGCGCCGGGAAGGGCTGAAAGTGCCAAAGAAGCAACCCAAACGCGGCCGTCTATGGCTCAATGACGGATCGTGCATCCGTCTCAGACCCGAGCGGCCCAATCATGTCTGGTCCTATGACTTCGTCCAGGATCGCACCCAGGATGGGCGGCCTATTCGAATGCTCACCGTGATCGATGAGTTCACGCGGCGCTGCTTGGCGATCGTGGTTGCTCGGCGTCTCCGATCTGACGACGTTCTCCACTGTCTGACGGACCTTATGAGCCGGCACGGCCCGCCCGAGCACATTCGTTCTGACAATGGCCCCGAGTTCGTCGCCAGGAATGTGCGGACCTTGCTCATCCGGCTCGGCGTCAAGACGCTCTACATCGAGCCTGGATCACCATGGGAGAACGGCTATTGCGAGAGCTTCAACTCCAAGCTCCGGGACGAGCTGCTCGAATGCGAGCAGTTCTCGACACTCTACGAGGCTCAGGTGCTCATCGAGCGCTGGCGGCGCCATTACAATGCGATCAGGCCTCACTCCTCGCTCGGCTATCGTCCGCCGGCCCCAGAAACGATCTTGCCGCCAGCATCTGGTCTCGCCTACGCTCCGCTTCGGCCAGCCCAAATGCTGGCTACAAGCGGCCGGGTTCTAACTTAATCCCTGGTCTCGCGATGAGGGGCAGACCACTCGCGCAACAGCTTCAGAATATCCTCGTCGGAATGCCGCTTTCGAGCTATCGTTCACTCCTCTCAGGGGTCGCAATATCATGGCCCAGTTTTAGGGGGCTAAGACACAGGCGCAATCGGGCGCAAGTCTACCAACAATACTTTAACTGCCGCAAGTCGCCGTCGAATTTCGTTTCCTCTTCGGGCGAAAAGCACAATTTTTTCCGATTGAGACGTTGTCGCGGATATCTGTTCATTTTGAAAGAATTATGCAGTGGTTCGCAGGCACTCAGCTTGCCTTGGGATTCTTAATTTCAAGAGTTGTCTGTTAGGTTGTCTGGGTGGTGAAGGACAAACATCCAGGGTGGGGCCCCACCGATTAGGATGCGGTCATTGGGGCGTGGATCCGAGCGATTTAGTCGGACTGAGTCAAAATGGGTTTTGACGTGGCCTTGATCCAACCGTGGGGAAAATTCGAAGCTGCAACCGGGACTCGCCATCATCTCGCACATCATTGCGCGGATGTGGCCGCCTGTTTCAGTCGGCTTTTAACATTGCCCGTGATCAGAGAGCGGCTTAGTCGAGCGATGGGAGGTCCCATCACGGATCTCGAAATTGAGCGGCTCACCGCGCTCGTCTTTCTTCATGATGTCGGCAAGCTCCACCCCGGCTTTCAAGTGCGTGGGTGGCCGAACGAGAATTGGGGTGTTGCGCCGCGGGGCCATGTCCGAGAAGGCTTGGAGATATTTCTTGCAGTATCGGCGGGCGAAAATTTGCCGGTCGCTCAGCGCCTGCACGTCACGGCGCTAAATCAATGGGGCGTAACGCCCAATCTTTTGCGGGCCGTCATCTCCCATCACGGCCGCCCAGCCGATGCGTCGCCGTTCAACTTCCACGATGCGAAGGTCGGCTGGTCCAAGCGAAAGCCCTATGACCCTATCGTCGCGGCCGAAACGTTTGGCACCGCGATGCGCAAGTGGTTCCCGCACGCGTTCGAGAGTGGGGCAACGAATTTTCCGCAGAAAGCCGCCTTCGAGCACCTGGTGTGTGGGCTCGCGACCCTCGCCGACTGGCTCGGCTCATCGACCCAATGGTTCCCCTACGTCGAGCGCCTTGATGACCGCTACATCGATCGGGCACATGAACGAGCTGAAAAAGCGTGTGCGGAGGCTGGGCTCGATGCGGCACGCCAGCGGAGCGCAAGGAAATCCCCGATTTCGTTCGCGGAGCTGACGACGTTTCCCGAGCCAAATCCCCATCAGAGCCTGATCGGTACAACGGACCTCGACGCGCAGATCGTGATCCTCGAAGCGGAAACGGGCTCGGGCAAGACGGAAGCCGCGCTCTGGCACTACATGCGCCTGTTCGAAGCGGGTCGCGTCGATGGCCTTTACTTTGCGGTTCCAACGCGCGCGGCAGCGGCGCAACTGCAAGGCCGGGTCGTCGGGGCCGCGAAGCGGGTTTTCGGTGACGCCTCCCCTGAGCCGGTACTGGCTGTGCCGGGCTACCTCCGCGCGGGCGAAGTGAGCGGGACGGCACTGCCGCATTGGGGTGTGCTTTGGGATGACGCCGGCGCCACGAATGCGGACAAGCTCGCCGGCCGCTGGGCGGCCGAACACGCGAAGCGCTATCTCGCGGCGCAGATTGCGGTTGGCACTGTCGACCAGGCCATGCTCGGCGCGCTGACTGTCAAGCATGCACATTTGCGGGCGAGCAGTCTCTCACGGAGCCTGCTTGTGATCGACGAGGTGCACGCCAGCGATGCCTACATGACAGCAGTTTTGAAGCGGCTGCTCGACAGTCATGTCGCGGTCGGCGGCTACGCGCTGTTGATGTCGGCGACACTCGGCTCGACCGCGCGAGCCAACTGGCTCAAGCACGCTGCGCCAACCCTCGATGACGCCATCAAGGTTCCCTACCCGGCCGTGTGGACATCGAAGGAGCCTACGCCGCGCGCGCCGGTGTCGAATTCCGATCCGCCAGTGGCGGACGAGGTCAAGTCTCTACCGCAGAAGCGCGTGGCGATGGAGCTCGTTGCGAGCATGGCCCCGGAGGTCGCCGCGGAGCGCGCACTCGCCTCAGCTCGGCAAGGCGCGCGCGTGCTGGTGATCCGCAATACCGTCGACCGCGCGATCGAAACGCTCAAGGCCGTAGAAGCCAAGCTCCAGCCAGGCGACGAGCGCCTGCTGCTGCGCGTGGGCGAGGTCCCGACACTCCACCACAGTCGGTTTGCGCCCGCGGATCGCCAACGTCTCGATGCCGCCGTCGAAGCCGCGCTGAGCACGAACAAGCACCGTGCGACGGAGGGGCGAATCGTCATCGGCACGCAGACCCTGGAACAGAGTCTTGATATCGACGCCGACTTCCTCATCACCGATCTCTGTCCTGTTGACGTTCTGTTGCAACGTATTGGCCGCCTGCATCGCCACCGGCTGGCGCGACCGCGCGGGTTCGAGGAGCCGCGGTGTGTGGTGCTCGCGCCTGAGGCGGGACTTGCGCCGCTGCTTGCGCCGAAGTTCGAGAATGGTCTCGGCGCCTGGAAAACGGCGGGCGGATACCAAGGCATTTATCGCGACTTGTCGATCCTGGAGCTGACGCGGCGTCTTGTAGAGCGTCATACCGTTTGGACCATTCCGGAGATGAACCGGCTGCTTGTTGAGAGCGCTACGCAAGCCGAGGCGATCGAGGCCCTCCATCGCGAACTCGGCCCTGAATGGTCGAAGTACAGGGATGATGTCGTCGGCAGCGAAATTGGAGCCCGCCTTGCAGCACAAGGCGTGCTGATCGACCGGACGAAGCCGTTCAGTTCGTTGAGTTTCCCCGACGGAGCCGAGGAGCGCATCCGCACCCGGCTTGGCGAGGACCACGTGCGCATCGAGCTTCCCGAGCCCCATCCCATCGGCCCGATCGGCGAAAAGGTGACGGAGCTGGTGCTGCCGGGACGGTGGTGTCGCGATTTGTCTGTGGACGAGGCAGAGGTGGAACATTCAAGCAACGGCGAGGCCGTGATAGTCACTGTGGACGGCGTACGGTTCCATTACGATCGGTTCGGACTAACGCGCCTGGGGGACGGCGATGGCCTCGCACAATCTGCTCAAGGACAAGCTGATTAGGTTTGAAAACGGACAAGGGGTGGAGCGGGCCTCTCTAGCCGAGGTGTTTGCGGCGTTGATGGCTGATCGGGTCGAGAGCTTTCCGCCGCTGCGTGCGCATCAATGGCCCGCCTGGCACATGTTCCTCGCCCAGCTCGGGGCCATCGCGGCCCATCGCGCGGGTCTCAGCGAGCCGCCGCAGACGGCAGCGGAGTGGGAGCGCATCATTGGCGCTCTGACACGATCTGAATTTCCCGAGGACGAGCCCTGGTGCCTCGTTGTCGACGACTGGAAAAAGCCCGCGCTCCTTCAGCCGCCGGTGCCGGAGGGCGTCACGCTCGAGAAGCGCGCCGCAACGCCCGACGCGTTGGACATGCTCATCACCTCGCGCAACCACGACCTCAAGCAGTCCATCGCTGCAGAAGCCGAGCTCGACGACTGGCTCTTTGCCCTCGTCAGTTTGCAGACGATGGAGGGGTATGGCGGCCCAAAGAATTACGGCATCGCGCGCATGAACGGGGGCTCATCGAGCCGCGTGCTGATGGGGCTGGCTCCGCTTCTGACGACGGCATCGGATGTCGCGCTCCGACCCGGTCCCTGGCTGAAGCGGGATATCACGCAGCTTCTCGTTCGCCGCGATGCACTGCTGCATAAAACACCGGTCGGGTACTCAAGCACCCACGCGTTGACCTGGACGGCTCCGTGGCCGGAAGGCGAGCAACTGGGGCTCGATGAGCTGGATATTCTGTTCATCGAAGTGTGCCGGCGCGTGCGGCTCGGGCTTGACGGCGCTGGCCGTATGATCGCGGCCGCAGTCGGCAATTCCTCGGCCGAGCGGATTAGTGCGAAGCGCCTCAAGGGCGTTCTGGGTGATCCTTGGGCGCCCACCCATCGCACCGACGCCAAAGCCCTCACGATCGGTGATGAGGGCCGCTTCCACTACAAGCGGGTCGTCGAGCTGCTGTTCTCGGATGACTGGCAGTTGCCGTTGCTCGCCGAACTCGGCGAGAGCGAGACGAACGAGGTTGCAAATTGGCTTCTCGTGCTCGCAGCCATCGCGCGCGGAAACGCCAAAACCGGCGGCTTCCAGTCGCGCGCCCTGCCACTCAAGGGACTTGAGGCACAATCGCTTGGCGCCAGACGCCAGGAACTACACGAGCTTGCGCAAGCCATCATCAAGGAAATCGAGAAGCTCGACGGTGTGCTTCGCGACGCGTTGGTGCTCGCCGTTGCCGGCGGCGACGCGGAGAAGATCACAAGAGACAATTACGCGCACACTCAACCCTACCACGACCGGCTCAATGCGGTGGCCGACCGCGCGTTTTTTCCCGCACTTTGGGCGCGCTTCGAGGCCGAGCAGACCGGCAAGCCGGCCGACGTTGAAGAGGCACGTCGAGCGTTCCTGCTGCCTTTGATCGAGACCGCGCGGCGCCTGCTCGAGGAAGCTCTCGCCGACATTCCATGCCGCTCGATCCACCGGCCGCGCGCCGAGGCCCGCGCGCGCCGTCGCTTCGAGGGACTGCTGCGCAGCGAGAAGAAAGGCTTCCCCGGCTTGTTCACGGACGCGGCGGACGACGTAGCGGCCGACACCGATCAGGAGACAGCCCATGCCGAATGAGCCGCGCACTGAGCCAGAAGCAAACACGCTAAACGGCACCATCTTCGCGATCGGTCAGGCCCTTGCCGGCCTCGACCCCGGCGCGCTTGCCGACTTGCGACGCATGTCGTTTGACGGCGATGAGGCGGGCGCCGCCTACTTCTGGCGGCTCGCCGCGCGTCACAAGTTCGGCGACGGGAAGCCGCTCGCGGCCTGGGCGCGCATCGTGCAAATGATGGCGATGTTGACCGAGAAAGGCCAGGCCGACGGCAAGCGATCGCCTCACGAACCTCCGAGCAAGGAGAACGGCTGGCGCGGCCTTGGCCACGCGCTCTGTGACGGCGGCGATCCGACGTGGGGCGTGGGCGAGAGCGATCCGCGGCCGATGCTTTCCGAGTACCGCTTCGCCCGACTTCTTGCCGCACGCCGCGACGTGCGTGCCGAGCTTCTCGAGCGCGCCATCCGGACCTTGAGCCTCAAGAAGCCGCCCGGCGTCGGGGTTAATTGCACGGACTTGGCTTGGCTCGTTCTCGATCCCGACAACTCCGCCCATAGCCGCAAGCTCGCCCGCGACTACTACGCCCGGCTCGATCGCGCCCAGCGCGGTGACGCTGCAACAGATACCGAAACCGACGCCAGTGAAACCGGAGCCGTCGCATGATGATCCCGCGCTTTTTGCAAATTCACACCTTGCATTCCTACACCGCCGCCCTTCTCAATCGCGACGACAGCGGGCTCGCCAAGCGCATCATGTACGGCGGAGCCATGCGCACACGCGTCTCGAGCCAGTGCCTCAAGCGCCACTGGCGCAAGGCGGAGGACGACCCGCATGCGCTGCTCAAGATTCAAGGCGCCGAGGATGCCTTCCGCTCGCGTGAGATTGTGACCCTCAAGGTGATCGAGCCGCTCAAGAAGGCAGGCGCCTTCAAGCCAGAGACGCTGACAATTCTCGATGAGCTGTTCCAGACGCAGGTCTATGGCGAAAAAGGCACGGAGAAAAAGAGCCGTCAGACGCTGATCCTTGGCGCTCCCGAAGTCCGCTGGCTCGCCGACGAGGCGCGCAAGCGCGCCCCTGAGATCGAAAAAGCGCTCGGCGATCAGAGCCACGATCCGCAGCCGACATCGCAGACCGACCCGGGCAAAAAGGGCAAAAAAGGCAAGAAGGACGGGCAATCTGTTCCAGCCGAGGTCGAGGCGATCCTCAAGCGGTGGCAGGACGATTTCAAAGACAATTTCAAAGCGATGCGCGAGGCGACCCAACTCAGCGCCGGCCTTGCCTCGGCCCTGTTCGGCCGCATGGTCACATCCGATCCAGCCGCCAACATCGACGCGCCCATTCACGTCGCCCACGCCTTCACGGTGCACGAGGAGGAAACCGAGAGCGACTACTTCACCGCCGTCGATGACCTCAAACGCGATGAAGACGATTCCGGCGCCGACACCATCCAGGAAACAGAGCTCACCTCGGGCCTGTTTTATGGCTACGTCGTGGTCGATGTGCCGGGCCTCGTCTCGAACCTTACGGGATGCGAGCGTCCCCAATGGCTCGACGCCGGGACCCACCGCAAGATGGCCGCCGAGGTGGTGCACAACCTCATCTATCTCGTCACCGAAGTCTCACCCGGGGCAAAGCTTGGCTCGACCGCACCTTACGGACGGGCGGAAATGGTGCTCGTCGAGGCCGGCGATCGCCAGCCGCGCAGCCTCGCAGCCGCGTTCAGAAACCCCGTCGCCCCGCAGCTTGCGCCCGCGATGAGCGCCCTCAAATCCCATCTCGAAACCATGGATCGGCTTTATGAGACGGGCGAAGCGCGCCGCAGCCTGCACACGCTCAACGAAGACCTTCCCCGCGCGCCGCGCGGCTCGCTTGGCGAGATCGCCAGATGGGCCAAAGACGCCGTTCTTAAAGGCGAGGTCAAGCCATGAGCGATGGCGCACAACGCACGTGGCTCGTCCTCAGGCTCGAGGCGCCGCTTATCTCTTTCGGTGCGGTAGCCATCGACAACTATGGCGTAACCTGGGATTTCCCGGCGCTGTCGATGCTCACGGGCTTGTTCGCCAACGCGCTCGGCTATGAGCGGACCGAGCGCGCCGCACACCAGGCGCTCCAAGACCGCCTCGTCATCGCCTCGCGGATCGACGAGTTGCCCTACGAGGGCGTGCTGAGGGACGTGCAGAACGTGCACATGGAGAAATCCGACAAAGGATGGACGACGCGCGGCGAACCTGAAGGCCGTGACGGCGGCAGCTACGGCGGACCACATCGACGCTTTCGTGATTATCATCCCGATGCCGTGGTGTTTGCTGTCGTGACACTTCGACCGCCAGGTAATGACAACGCCGACGCCGGCCGCCCGCCGCCATCTCTCGAAGACCTTGTCCGTGCCCTCGACCGGCCCGAGCGCCCACTGTTCATTGGCCGCAAGCCCTGTCTGCCAGCCTTTCCGCTCAACGCAGGAAAAGTCCTCGCCGAGACCGCCCACGCGGCTCTGACCAAGCTGCCGCTCGACACACACAGCGCGCGATTGCCGGAGCGGCCGAGCTGGCGAGACCGCAATCCCCCTCAGAGGACCATGCTCCGCGCCCAGTGGCCCGCCGACCAAGGCCCGACGGTAGGCCCCCTCGTCGACCGCATCATCGCGCTGCCCGATCGCCGCAACTGGATGTCAGGCCTGCACGGCGGCACGCGTCGGGTGGTCGAGGGGCGCATCGAGGCGAGGCCCGCGTCAAAACCCTAGGAGGCGACCGATGTCCCCAGAGTTCCATCTCCTCCGCCTCACGATCCGGCTGTCTGAGTTGGCACGCTATTCCGGCGAGCGCGGCTGGATCAATCGCCGCCGACGCGATGGCCGCGAGGCCGACGCCGGCTTCGATCCGGGCCGCGCGCTTCACCACATTCTCGACGAGGCCTTTGGCCCTTCCGCGTTGAAGCCTTTCCGTCTCCTGGTGCCGCGCAATCGCGATCAGGGAACGATCTATGCTTACACGCGGCTCACGGCGGAGCGCCTCCTGGCGCAGGTCGCGGAAACCGCGCCCCCCGAGTTGGCCGGCAATCGCATCATCGACCTCAAGAAGCTCGAGACCAAGCCCATGCCGACCACCTGGACGAAGGGCAAGCGGCTCGGGTTCGATGTGCGCATTCGCCCCGTGGTGCGCATCAAACGCGAGATGCCCAACCCGCGGCCCGACGTGAAACCTTACGCAGCCGGGTCCGAGGTCGACGCCTTCCTCGTCGAAGCCCAGAAACGCCACCCAGAAGAACGCCCGAAAATCGTCGACGGCAAGGCGACGCCATCGGGCATGATCGCCGCCGGACGCGACCGTGCGGCCGTCTATCGCGACTGGCTCGCCGCGCGTCTCGATGGGGCCGCCGAGCTCGACATGGACCGGACGACTATGATCGCCTTCGAGCGCACGCGCGTCTCCCGCGGCGGCGCCTCGATCGAAGGCCCCGACGCCGCGTTCCATGGAGAATTGACCGTCGCCAACCCCGATGCGTTCAACGCCCTTCTCATGCGCGGCGTCGGCCGACATCTGTCGTTCGGTTTTGGCATGCTGCTGTTGCGTCCGCCTCTGAGGAGCTAGCCGCCATGCTCACGGGTCGCCTGGGCCTTGATAAAGCCCGCGTTCCCCATGCCGACCGACACGGGCTCATCTACCTCGAGCGGGGCCGTCTCGAAGTCGAAGATGGTTGCGTGCGCTTCGTCGCGGCCGGGGGCGGGGTGCTCGATGCGGGCGACTATCAAGTCCCTCACCAGTCCGTGTCGATCATTCTGCTCGGGCCTGGCTCGTCCGTCACGCACGATGCGCTGCGCATCCTCGCCGCTCACGGTTGCGCGCTGGCGGCCATCGGCACCGGGGGCGTGCGCTTCTACACCGCGCCCCCGCTGCTCGCCGATACCTCAGCGCTCGCGCGCCGGCAGGTGATGCTGTGGGCTGAACCAAAAGAACGGGTCGCCGTGGCCCGCGCCATGTACGCCATCCGCTTCGGCGAGGAGGTCAAAGCACGCACTCTCGACATGCTACGGGGCATGGAGGGCGCGCGCATCAAGCGCCTATACGAACTGACCGCGCAACGGTTTGGCGTGCCCTGGCAAGGTCGCCGTTACGACCGCAACAACCCCAACGCCACGGACATCCCGAACCAGGCCATCAACCACGCCGCCAGCGCCGTCGAGGCGGCTGCCGCCATTGCTGTCGCCGCCACGGCGACCATCCCCCAACTCGGCTTTGTCCACGAGGACAGCGGTCAATCCTTTGTACTCGACATCGCCGATCTTGTGCGACACGATGTGACCCTGCCCGTTGCCTTCAGCGCGGCTAAGCACCTCCTGAAGCATCGCGACGATAATCTCGAACGGGTCGTGCGCACCAAGGCCGCCGAGATCTTTAGCACCAAACAGGTGATCGCAAGGCTCATCGACCACATCAAGGTCCTAATCGGTCCGCCCGATTTAGTTTCGCTGTCAGCGGGCAGTATCCCCGACGGGGTGCCCCGTATGGAAGTTGCAGCGGGTTCAGACGACGAGACCCAGTCTGATTTGGATCATCCGGAGCACGAACAGATTTAAGTCATGTCACTGTGCATCGTTGTCACCCGCGATGTTGAGATGCGCTACAGAGGGTTTCTTGGCTCCGTGATGCTCGAGGTCGCCCCGGGCTTCTACGTTGGCCCTCGGATTAGTAAGGGTGTGCGCCAGCGCATCTGGGACGTTATGACGGACTGGCACGCAACACTCGGTTCGGGCAGCGTCACGATGGTGTGGAGGGACAGGCACATGCCCGGCGGGCTCGGCATACTGTCTCTCGGCGATCCGCCGAAAGACCTTGTGGAGTACGAGGGTTCGGTACTTGTTCGACGCCCTCTCCGGGGCAAATAGCGCGTGATCTTTGACAAGTTGAGGAAAATCAGCTTCTTGGATAATAGAGGCTCCTCCGCCCACGCGGAGATCGACCCGCCGAGATGCCGCGCAGGGGGTGGGCGGACCCGGCTCCTCCGCCCGCGCGGAGATCGCCCCGACCGCCGCTCGATTAGCACCAAGAGTGTCCAG
>JAKALI010000082.1 GCA_021813195.1 Pseudomonadota bacterium | reverse complement strand
TCCGATCTGCTTGGAGCGAAACACAACTTTGACGAACAGGACGTTGCAGAGGGCGTGCTTTTGACGGAGCGAACCCACACTTTCCGAGCCAATCGGCTTCTGCTCTGCATGTGCGCGCTGTTGTTGGTGTGCTGTGCGATCCAACCTGCCGCCGCCGGAGCCGACAGGTCGGCTGCACTGGTCATTGATGCCAACACCGGCCGCGTGCTGCACGACAAGGCCTCGAACGACCAGCGCTACCCGGCATCCCTCACCAAAATGATGACCATCTACCTCGCCTTCGAGGCCATCGAGGCGAAACGCGCCCGCTTCGACGATAAGGTCGTCGTCAGCGCCCGAGCAGCCGCCGCCGCGCCGTCCAAACTCGGCCTGAAAGTCGGCGACGAGATCACGCTCGGCAACGCGATCAAAGCGCTGATTGTGAAATCTGCCAATGACATGGCCGTTGCCGTCGCGGAACATCTCGCAGGCTCGGAGGCTGCCTTCGCGCGCACGATGACCTCACGCGCCCGCCAGATCGGCATGAATCGTACGGTTTTTCGCAATGCCTCGGGTTTACCTGATCCGGAACAGGTGACGACCGCGCGCGACATGCTCACGTTGGCGATGCGCCTTCAGGATGATTTCCCGCAGCACTATCACCTGTTCTCGCTGCGCAGCTTCAACTACTTGGGCAAGACATACCGGTCGCACAATTCGCTCCTGGCGACATTCCCCGGCGTGGACGGCTTGAAGACCGGCTACACCCGCGCATCGGGCTTCAATCTCGTCTCCTCCTTCCGGGCAGGGAACAAGTCCGTCGTGGCCATCGTCATGGGCGGCATCAGTGCGGCTGCCCGCGATGCGCATATGCGCATGCTCCTGGCGCAGTCTCTCGACAAGGCGTCGACGACGCGCACGCGCCCCAAAACTCCTGCTTCATCGGCTCCGCTGCTGATCGCCCAAGCGCGCCCCGCTGCCAGACCAAAAGTGCCGGCCGGCGAGCCAGCCATCGCACCGCCTGCTCCGCTTCCTGTCGTAGCCAAGCGCCCCCCAGCGGATCCAACGACTGCGACACCGGCGTCGAACACAAATGTCGCACTCGCGCTGCCCCCGGCGTCGGCCGCCGGCGCCCCGGTTGAAGTGGCCCGTGTCAGGACCGTGTCGGTGCTACCGCCGGCACCCTCCCATGTCGAAAACGCGTCGACGTCTGCCCTTCCGGACGCCCCGCCACGCTCCAACTTCCAGGAATTGCGTGACGAGATCGCCCGCCGTCTCGAGTTGGAAGCGGACTCCCAGAGCCTGCACGTGGCCGCCGCCCCTCGAGATGACGAGCTCGTAAGTGTAAATGAGACGGCAATCGCCAAGCCAGCATCGACCACGTCCGAACGCGTCGTCGAACGTGGTCGGCCGCCCTCCACGCTGCAAGCGCAGCTCGCCGGACTTGGCCTTCGACCCAGCTTCCTTGGGGCTCAACGTCCGCAATTCGAGAACAGTCCATCGGAAGTTGAAGGGCGTTTGCTGCCTACAGCTGGAACCCATCATGTCCAAGTTGGCGTGTATGCGACCCAGCGTGACGCGGAACGCGCGCTTGATCAGATCCGCGCGCAGGCCGGCGACGTCCTTCAAAACGGCGCCCCCATCACGCTGCCTTTCGTGTCGGGTACCCGCCGCCTGTATCGGGCACGTTTTGCCGGGTTTGACTCAAGCGGCGCGACCGAGACCTGCAATGCGCTGCGTCGCCTGGCGCACGATTGCTTCGTCGCGCGATCGAACTGACGAAGTATTTGGCTTCAGTCGCCGAGCAGCACGTCCTTGGCCTCGTTGATCTTGGCTGCGAGATAATTCGAACCTCCGCGATCGGGGTGAACTTTCTTCATCAGTTCGCGATGAGCGGCGCGAATGTCTTCCTCACCGGCGCCCTCCTGAAGCCCAAGAATTTCCAGGGCCTCTTCGCGGGTCATGGTTGGCTGTTGCGCCGTGCGCCGGCGATCGCGATCTTCCCCGAATCCCTCAAAGTCACGATCGATGTCCTCGCGCCAAGTCGGATGCCGCCGGTCGAGGTAGGCTTCGAGAATTTGCGCCGAGGGCGGATCGCGGAAGGCGTAATCCTGCCATAGCACCACGAGATCGGCGGGCGCCAACGTTTCGATGTCCCGCCCGGCAAATCGTCCCTTAAGGATACGCCCGCGGATGGCACCCGTATCGTGATCGAGTTCCATATCGAGATGATCGGTCTGAACGCGCGAAGCCTGCCCTTGGGACGGCTGCGCACCACCCCATCCGCCCGTACCCCAGGGCAGGACGCCGCGCCCCATGAGCAAACCCCAGCCCAGAAAGCCGAGCAGCGCACCAATTCCAGACTGCCCACGCAAAACCAAAATGGCCCCGAACGCGAGCAGCATGACGCCGCCCACAAAGCGGATCTGACGCGCGAGCACGGCCGGGTTGGCCTGCGTGAAGGCGCGGGCCGCTATCAGGCCAACCACGAGGGCGGCCAAACCGAGCAGAAGGTAGAACATCGCCCAACCGCTATCAGGATTTCATCTGACCGAGCAACAGCCGCGCCCCCGCCCCTTCACGCCTCTCACTCAGAGCAAGAAGCGCCTTGCGTCCGCCCGAGGCGTAAACGGCGACTGCGGTCAACAGCGCGCGCAACTGCCCAGCCGAACCCGCATCGAATCGGCAGGTTGCCCCTTTTGTGAGCCGAGCGATTTCTTTGTAGGCAACCGCCGCGGCGGCGTCGTGACCTTCCTGAAAAAGAAACACCGGCACCCCCAGGAGCCCCAACTCGCCGGCCTTGGCGCATACGGGATCGATCGCCTCCTCCATCGCATCGCCAACGTAAACGAGCGCGTTGATCTTTCGTGCGCGCGCCTCGCCGGCCGCATGGCCGAGCACGCGTCCGAGTTGCGTGAGGCCGCCCTGACAGGAAACCTGGGTCATCAGTCGCGCCAGCTCGGTGGGATCGCTCACCCAGCGAGATGCCCGACATTCAGCGGTCCCGCGAAAGAAAACAAGTTGCACATCCAGCCCGCCTACATCCTTGACGGCCTGGAACATGTCCGCCTGCAACGCCAGCGCCATGTCCCACGTCGGCTGGCGACTCATCGTGGCATCCATGGCAAAGATGAGCCGCCCGCGGTCACCTCCCGCTGCTGGTGCCGTCGCGCGCATGCGTTCCACGAAAGCCGCCACCTCATCGCTTGCGCGGGCGCTCGGAGCAACCGACGCATCGGCTCTCGCCTTGGACGGCGATTTCGGATCGGCGGCGCTTTGCGGCGCCCACTGCTGCGCAACTGGCTTCTCGGCTTGAGCGGGGGCCGTCTTGGTGTCTTTGGAACTCATGTCAATCCACGATTGGGCGCCATGACCACCCCAGCATTCGGCGTGGCAGACATAGTGCACCACGGCACGGGCACGAGCTCAAGCGCCGTCTTTCACGCCAAGCGTGAGAAGCTGGACATTCCCACCGGTCACCGTGATGTCCGTTGTACGCACGCGTTCGGTTGCGAAACGTTGAACGTAATTTGGCCCACCAGCCTTAGGACCGGTGCCAGACAACCCTTCCCCACCGAACGGCTGCACCCCCGGCACCGCGCCGATCTGGTTGCGATTGACATACAGGTTACCAACGCGCGCATGTTCGGCCACGTAGTCGGCCACCGCTTCAATACGACTGTGCAACCCGAGTGTCAGTCCGAAACCGGTGGCATTGATGTCCGCAATCACCTTGCCCAGGTCGTTGCGAGCGAAACGCACGACATGCAGCACCGGACCGAAGACCTCGCGTTCCAGAAGGCGGATTGATCCAATTTCATAACAGGCCGGCGTGACGTACGTGCCGCCACGGCAGGTCGCCGGCAGCGGCAGGTCGATGAGTTCACGCGCCGTCTGCTGCATCTTGAGCTTATGGCATTCGAGTGCGTCTTGCGCAGCCTCGTCAATCACCGGACCGACGTCGGTTGTAAAATCGAGCGGATCACCAACCTCCAGCGCCGCGATCGCCCCAATCAGCATCCGCACGGTGCGATCGGCAATCTCCTCCTGGAGATAGAGGACGCGAGCGGCCGAGCAGCGCTGACCCGCGCTCTCGAACGCAGACCGGACCGCATCGCGCACGACCTGTTCCGGCAATGAGCTCGAGTCGGCGATCATCGCGTTGAGGCCACCGGTTTCGGCAATGAAGGGGATGATTTCTCCTCGCCGCTCCGCGAGCGTGCGCTGGATCACCCAAGCGGTCTCGTTCGAGCCGGTGAAGACCACACCCTTGATGCGCGGTTCTTTGATGAGTGCCGCCCCGATACTGCCATCGCCGGGCAAGAGATGAAGGACATCCTTCGGCACACCTGCCGCGTGCAGCAACCGCACGGCGGCGAACGCGGTCAGCGGCGTTTGTTCCGCCGGTTTGGCCAGCACAGGATTTCCGGCCGCCAAGGCAGCGGCGATTTGACCGGTAAAAATGGCAAGCGGGAAATTCCAAGGCGAAATCGCCGCAAACGGCCCGCGTCCGCGCAACGACAGCGTATTGGTCTCTCCCGTCGGACCGGGAAGTTGGACGGGCTCCGCAAAAAGCCGGCGCGCCTGGAGGGCGTAATAACGCAACAGATCGACAGTCTCGCGCACCTCCGCCAAGGCCGCCGGAATGGTCTTGCCCGCCTCACGCACCAGAAGCGCCATCAAAAGGGAGCGGTCGCGCTCGACGAGATCGGCGGCTTGTTCCAAAATCTTGGCACGCTGCAGACCGCCGACGCGGTCCCAGGCATGGGCCGCAGACGACGCCGACGCGACCGCTGCCGCCACATCCTCATCGCGTGCGTCGCATACCGTGCCAAGGCGGAGCCCACGATCATGCGGACACAGCACCAAGCGCACCGCGACGGAGCGCAGAACAACCTCACCGTTGACGATGGGTCCCGCTTCGAACGACGCTGAAAGTGCGGCTGTCATCTCCGCTCGCAAAACGGAACGCACCGACGCGGCGTCGAGAGCAAGTCCCGCCGAATTCCGCCGCTCTGGCCAGAAAATGTCGCGCGGCCTAACCAGCATTTTGGCTGACGACCCGTGCAGACGCTCCTTCTCGGCTTCCTCGACGGGATCTGAGATGATTTCCGAGACAGGCATCTCGTCATCGGCCAGGCGATTGACGAACGAGGTATTGGCGCCGTTCTCTAACAACCTCCGAACAAGATAGCCCAACAGATCTTCGTGATCGCCGACCGGCGCATAGATGCGGCAGGGCTGACCCTCTCCAGGCGGACCGACCACGCTTTCATAGATGGCTTCACCCATGCCGTGCAGGCGCTGGAACTCAATTGCCGTATTGGCGGCAGCGACCATGGCCGAGGCGATCGTGTGGGCATTATGCGAGGCAAACTGGCATTGGAATTGCCGCGGCGACGACAGCATGAAGCGCATGGCAGCCAGATAGGAGACGTCCGTATTACGCTTAGACGTGAAGACCGGATAATCCGCGAGGCCGCGCTCCTGCGCCCACTTGATCTCGCTGTCCCAATAGGCGCCTTTCACCAGGCGCACCGGGATACGCTTTCCCGTCTGTTCGGCAAGCCTTCTCAGCCAACGCAGCACCGGTATCGCGCGACGTCCGTAGGCTTGGACGGCGATGCCTAGGCCACTCCAGTTCGCAAGTCCCGGATTGGTCAGCGCCTCACCAAAAAGCACAAGTGTCGGTTCAAGACGGTCCTGCTCTTCCGCATCCACCGTCAACATCAGTCCGCGCGCTTCCGCTTGCCGTGCCAGCGCATTGAGACGCGCAAGTAAATCCCGCAAAAGGCGCTCCTCACGTCCGGCTTCAAAGCGCGGATGGAGCGCCGACAACTTGACGGAAATGCTGGGCCGGGACACGATCGCATCGATGTGCGAAGCCCTGAGCGGCCCCACCGCCAGCCCAACCGCATCGATTGCAGTTGCATAGCGCTGGAAGTAGCGCTCCGCATCGGCCTCTGAGCGCGCGGCCTCCCCGAGCATATCATAGGAGATACGATAGCCCCGCGCTTCGAAAGCGCGGGCTCGAGCAATTGCATCTTCGATGGTGCGCCCCATCACGAATTGCTCGCCTAGAACCTTAACGGCCTGGCGGATCGCCTGGCGGATCACCGCTTCGCCTGAGCGAGCCACCAGCCGCTTCAAGGCGTCGAGCGGATTAGCGCTCCGCGCCTCCTTGAGGCGCACGAGGCGGCCCGTCAGCATGAGGCCCCACGTCGAGGCATTCACGAACAAACTGTCGGAGTGACCGAGATGGCGCTCCCAATTCCCGCCCCGGATTTTTTCGGCGATGAACGCATCGGCCGTTGCGGCATCCGGAATGCGCAAGAGCGCCTCGGCGAGGCACATCAGAATGACGCCCTCCTCGCTCGACAAACCATATTCGCGCATGAACGCATCGACACCGCCGTGTTGACCCTGGCGGCTGCGCGCGTCCATTACGAGACGGCGGGCAATCTCAATCGCGCGGCGGCGCTCATCGGCCGAATAAATGGCGCGCTCGATGAGCCCCCCAACCAATCGGGTTTCGTCGATCAGGTGGTGCGCCGATATTTCATCCATCGGCGGCAGGCGACCGCCCGGCGAACGCGCGCTGCCCGATCCGGAGCGCATATGCGGCGTCGATTGTCCGAGCGCGACCATGTCATCCTTCCGCCGGTGGCGATCACACAGCAATCGAGGCCAGCATTCTCCGCATCGGAGTTGAGACCGCGATTCGCCGCCGTTAACTTACCAGATTGGGGCAACGCGTGGCGCCTGCAAGCCCTCGGCCCACCATCTTCTTGACGGAAGCCTTATCCAGCGCGTTTGGATGGGACCGCATGACGACCGTCGCGGTGCGATTCGGAGCGAAGTTTCGATGACGAAGGAGCCTATAAGGCCAAATTTGCCGATCGCGCGCACGATCCCAGAGTTGCGCCAGCGAATCTCTGCTTGGCGCGCTGAAGGCGCAACGATCGGGCTCGTCCCAACGATGGGCGCCCTACATGATGGGCACTTGAGCCTCGTTCAATTAGCGCGCGCGACGGCCCAACACGTCGTGGTTTCGATCTTTGTCAATCCGACGCAATTTGCACCTGGTGAAGACCTCGCCCGCTATCCGCGCGACGAGGCAGGAGATTTCGCCAAGCTCAAGCATGCCCATGTCGATCTCGTATGGGCGCCCACACGCGACATCATGTATCCAGCGGGCTTTGCGACCCGTGTCGTGCCGGAGGGTGCCGCAGAGCCCCTTGAGGGCGAATTCCGTCCCGGGCACTTTGCGGGTGTTGCCACCGTGTGCACGAAGCTGTTTGCGCAAGTTGCGCCCGACGTCGCGGTGTTTGGCGAAAAAGACTATCAGCAGCTGTGCGTTATCCGCCAACTCGTGCGTGATCTCGATCTGCCGGTCGCCATCCTAGCCGCACCGACCTCCCGCGAGGACGACGGCTTGGCACGCTCATCGCGCAATGCCTATCTCTCACCCGATGAGCGGCGCATCGCGCCAGCCCTCCATCGCGCCATCAGCGGCGTTGCTGCGGTCGCGGCTGCGGGGGGCCCCGTCAACAAAGCGATTGATGTTGCCAGCCGCGATCTCTTGGCGGCTGGTTTCACCAAGATCGACTACATCGCCGTGCGTGATGCCCAAACCCTAGGACCCTTTGAGCCAGAACAGGGGCGCGACGGTCGCGTGCTCGCCGCCGCTTGGCTCGGCACAACCCGGCTCATCGACAACGTCGGCGTGAGCGCGCGCGCGACGCATTAAGCCTCACGTCGCGCTTACGCCGCATCCTGACCCAGGCGGGTCATCCGCGCGATCCATCGTCGACGCCCGCTATCGCCCAAACCCTCGACATTGCCGATGATCGTCGCACGCACCGGCCGCACGCCCATAAAGCGCAAGATGTTGCGCTTGAGAATCTGCACCGCATGAGAGCCGAACCACAAGCGGTAGACGAACCCGGGCATTCCCATCGTCACCACGATGCGCGCTGATTTGCCCGCGAGTAACTTGACGAATTTGCCTCGGCGGACCGCGGCGATCAGCTCGGGCTGCAAGAGCCTCTCCAAAAAAGCCTTCAGGATCGCAGGCATATCACCAAGCCACAGCGGGAAGACGAACACCAGATGCTCGGCCTCCTCAATCACGTGGTGGGCGGTTTCAAGATCCGGCTCTCGCGGCTGCGGCTCGACGTACGCACCTCTCAGCACCGGGTCGAATGAGAGACGGGCCAGATGGATGATGCGGGCGGTGTGCCCGGCAGCTTCCGCGCCGCTCTTGTAGGCTTCTGCCAGGGCTTCGCAGTACGTGTCCGTGCGCGGGTGTCCGACGATGATTGCAATTCTGGCCATTGTGTTTCCACCTGCGTCCCAACGCAAAGGCAAATCGATGTGCCCCGCGTGTTTGGCAAGAGCGCCCGGTCGACGCATAGCCGCACGCGGGTTCCGCTCTTACGATTTGCGCTGCGAAGTGCCTGGGGCTGCGAGCCCATCGAGATAGATGAGAACGGCCACCTCCAACAAATCTTCCGGAGACATTGGGATCGGCCGACGCGAGCGGTCCCCGCGGGCGAACAGCGCCGCGATGCCGTGGGCCAGCGACCAAATATGCAACGCCATCATCATCGGCGGCGGCCGCTGACCCGCCGGTAAAGTCGTAATGACCGCTTCGCACGCCTCCCGTAAGACGGCGAATGCTCGTTCACCCTCGATCCGCAGCTCCGGATAATCGGCGGCGGAAATGCCCGACTCGAACATCGCGGCGAAATACGCCGGCTGCGAGCGGGCGAAGGCCAGATACGCCGCCCCAACGCGCTCGAAGGCCGCACGCGCCGAGGGCCGCCCGTGGTTCCACGCACTTGTCAGTACCTCGGCGAACGCCGCGAACCCTTGGCGCGCCACATCAGCGAGCAAGGCATCGCGATCGCGAAAGTGCCGATAAGGGGCCGCCGGGGAGACCCCCGCCGCCCGCGCGGCCTCCGCGAATGTGAACCCGGCGGGACCTTTTTCGCCGATCAAGTCCAACGCCGCCTTGATCAAGGCCTCGCGCAAATTGCCATGATGATAACCGCGGCGGCTGCGCGGGTCTTCGTCGTTGCCCCAGCTCATGGACGCGTTCTAGACCATATCCGCGCGCCTGACATCCAGATTGGCCGCACGAGCCGCCCGCGCGCCGTAAAGGCCGAATGCCAGAATGAACGCATAAGCGGGCAGAGCAAGGATCAGGTAGGCGAGTTGGAAATCAACGACGAGCTTCAGCAGGGCGAACGCATACGGCAAGATCGCGCCGCCCGCGATCGCCATGACGAGGCAAGCGGACCCGAATTCCGTATGGCGACCCAACCCGCGAATGGCGATCGGAAAAATGGCTGGCCACATCATCGCATTGGCAAAGCCCATCAAAGCAATGCATGCGACCGATACGACACCCGTTGTTGTGTAGGCACTAGCAGCCAGCACGATGGCAAGTGCGGCGGAAATGGCGAGATAACGCTCCTGCGAGAAGAACCGTGGAACCAGGATCAGCCCGGCGATGTATCCCGCGAGCATCGCGGCCAACGTCGCAGACGTCAGCCGGCTGGTTATAGGAAGCGGCAAGCCGAAGCCCTGCCCGTAGACGACAATCGCGTCACCTGCCAGCACCTCCACCCCGACGTAAAGGAAAATCGCGACGACCCCGAGCCACAGGCTCGGATAGGAGAAGATGCTGCGCATACCATCATCACCACACACATCCGCGTTGACAGCTTCCGGTCTCAGATCGGGCAGCCGAGACCTCAGGATGGTCACCGCCAGAAGAACGAGCAGAGCCGCCATCAGCAGATAGGGCGTGTAGACCTGGGCGGCGAACTGACCGAGCAGGTGATCCCGTGCCTCGACAGTCTCTGCCCGTTGCACCCTGGTCTCGAAATCGTCGAACTCCGACAGGACAAGCACCCCGAATACGATGGGCGCAAGGATGCCCGCGAGCTTGTTGCAAATCCCCATCACTGCAATGCGCTGTGCAGCCCGCTCGATGGGACCCAGGATACTGACGTAGGGGTTGGATGCTGTCTGCAGCAGCGCCAGACCCGCCCCGATGAGAAACAACCCTGCAAGCGCACCCCCATAGATGCGCGCGGTCGTAAATTGTCCGAACACGCCAGCACCCAGCGCCATGATCAGCAGTCCCAGCGCCATGCCGCGCTTCATGCCGATAGCCCGCAACACCACCGCTGATGGCAGGGCCAGGAAGAAATATGAGAGATAAAACGCCATCAAAATCAGGAACGCGTTCAGATCGTCGAGTTCAAAGGCGAGCTTCACGAACGCGATAAGGGGCCCATTGAGCCACGTCACGAAGCCGAAAATGAAGAACAGCGCGCCGATGGTAAACATCGGGCTATAGCCGGCCATCGGGGTGGGCGGCTCACCTGAGGGGAACAGTCCTCGCGCGCTCACGCCCTTCGCCCCTGTTTCGGATTGCCCGTGCTGCTCATGCTTCAGCGGGCCTCGCTCCGGTCGGAAACGATCAGCCGTGCGCCTTCATAAACTCGGCGATGTGGTGATCGAGATCGGCATGAGCCGGACAGGTGGTTCCG
>JAKALI010000081.1 GCA_021813195.1 Pseudomonadota bacterium | reverse complement strand
GCCTATGGGCTTGCCGAAATGAAGCCGCTGCCGGTAAGCGAGACCGCGCTGATCGTCGGCGTGGCTTTCGTGTTCTCGCTGGTGGTCAATGACTTCGTCAAAGTGGCACTGATGGCGCGATACGGCTCAGCGGCCTCTTGAGGTCGCGCTTACAACGCGGCGAGACGCGAGAAATCTAAATCAGCAGCTATCGGCCCAAAGCGAACATTCGCGGCGCCACAACATTTCTGGTCGCTATTGGAGCAACGGCGGACATTGAGCGGCGGTGCGTGCCGGATCGCTCGGTCGCCAATAACCCATTGCTGACCTCGATAGTGCGACGCTGTGGCACGCACGGAGGTTTGATTCACATCATTGCCTTGCAACCCACTTCCGCTATCGGGCCCTTACGACAGTTGGATAGAAGGCCATCTCGCTGTCACCGTGCTTCGCTTTTGACCCGAAGCGGCCCTCAGATACGTGCGGCTGAAGGTGAGCTCTGCTCCGGCGTTAATCGCCATATCAATGACTATTGGAGACCATCCGATGAGGTGGTCGAAATGAGCATTGATTGCGTCATAGCATTCGTAAGACGCGTCCTTCAGGCCCGACTTGCCCGGATATCCAGGCGCGGACCGGTTGATTAGACCCGTACGGCGGAGTTCGTTGACCGCATGAGCCAGTCTCGCAGGGTCTGGCGATCCATCCCGCCGGTTTTGGCGGCCTCCTCTCGCGAGGCGCCGTCGAGCGCTACCGCTATCGCCAACATACGCCGTGCCTGCGCACCATCCCTGGCTGATGAGCCCGTCGCCGACTGGACCAACAATTGCGGCAACCTGTCGTCGGCGGTCGGCCATTTCGCCGTCGACGAGGGGCTCGTCCCCGCGAGGGACGGAGGGGTGCTGGTCCGCATTCACCAGACCAACACGCGAAAGCTGATCCACTCCCGGTTCATCGTGAAGAACGGCAAGGCCGAAACATCCGGCGACTACGTGATCGCGGGTGTCGCCGGATCGGGGTCGCGCATTCGTCTGGATTTTCTTTCGCCCGATGGCGCCGTCACCGGCAAGCTTCTGCCGACCGGCAATGTCGTCGACACCATCGATCTGGGCGCGGACGGTCGCTTCGACCTGTCTATCGTCGATGCGACGTCGCCGGTCGGTTATGTCGAAGCCAAAGCTCTCGGTCTCACGGGCGTGGAATCGCCGGATGAGATCGAAGCGAGACCGTCCATCATGAACGTGCTCGAGCGGTTGCGGCGGCGGGCGGGCGTGATGATCGGGTTGGCGCGCGAGCCCGAGCAAATCGGACTACAGACGCCGCGCATCGCGATCGTTGCCCCACCGGCGGCGTTCAAGAGTCTCGACGGAGAACGCTATAGCGCGGACGATTTCGACATCGCCACCCGCATGATGTCGATGCAGCGAGCGCATCGCGCGATTCCCGGTACCGGCGGTCTCAATCTCGGCGTCGCCAGCAAGGTGCCCGGCTCGATTCCAAATCGCGTATCGCGCCCGGCCAATGCAGCCGGCGAGGTTCGCGTCGCCAATCCATCGGGGCTCGTATCCGTCGGCGCAATCATCCGGCAGGTGGGCAACCAGTGGAGCGCCGAAAGCGCCATTCTCTTCCGGACCGCTCGCCGATTGATGCAAGGCGAAGTCGCAGTGCCGTCCGAAGCCATAGCTTAGTCGAACAGCGAATCCCTGACAGCGCAACTGTACTGCGGTCGTGCCAGGTGGGTACGGAGAGCACATGGACATTGCAACAAAGCAGTCCCCCGGCACGCCGATAATGCGGGCGCGCCCGGAGATGACCGTGCGCTTACGGCAGGGTGTCATCGAATTCCCCGTGCACCATGTGCGCGGCGGCACCTCGACCGGGCTGGTGCTCTGGGACCGTCTTGCACCGAAGGACATCACTCTGCGGGAGGAGTTGGTGCGTCACTTGATGGGCGTGCCTTTCTCGGGAACGCGCCCTGGCAACAAACAGTTGACCGGGCTCGGCCGCATCGTGCCGACCGGCAACAAGGTGTTCTTTGCTGAAATTGAGACGGGGCACCGGGAGCCCGTGCTGGTCAGCACGCTGGCGCAACTCGCCTCCGACAAATCGGCGATCGACTGGAGCGTGAACTGCGGCAACATGTCTGCCGCGCTGCCGTTGTGGGCGCTCGACACCGCGCTGGTCGAGCATGCGGGCGACAGCTTCACCCTCACTATCCGTAACACGAACACGGGCGTGACGGCCGCCTCGCGCATGACGTTCCAAGGCGCGGTTGCCGAGCATGTGCAAATTCCGGGCGTCGATGGCGCCTGGCCCGGCGTCGACCTGTTCCTCAATCGGCCTGTCGGGTCAAAGACGGGGCGGCTGCTCCCGACCGGGCAAGCCGTCGACCGGATCGACGGGATCGAGGTGTCGTGCGTAGACGTCGCCGTCCCGATGGTGATCGCGCGGGCGAGCGATTTCGGTCGCGAGGTGAACGATCCCATCGAGAGCTTCGACACGGACAAGGCACTGATGCAGCGATTGCGAGCGGTCTGGGTCGCGGCGGGACTCCGCATGGGCCTGAAGAAGCGGACCGGCGAGCCGATGACCGAGGACGATCTCGCGAATAGCGAAACGATCCCGAAAGTCTGCCTCGTCGGCGCGCCCGCCGGGGCTGGCCACATTGCAGTGCGCTATTTCACGCCACAGGCCTGCCACCGCTCGATGGCGGTTTCCGGCGGCTGCTGTCTCGCGGCCGCGGTCCTTGTGCCGGGGACAGTCGCGTTCGAGACCGCCCGTGGGGTCGAGCGGCTCGGAGCGCAATTCGAAGAAGTGCACATCGGAATCGAAAATCCGGCCGGCATCCTCGACGCCTCTATCGAAGCGCGGCTCGCCGGGGTTGGCGTTGAAATCGTGAAAGCAGCGTACAAGCGCAATGCGCAAATTCTGGTCGCCGGCCAGGTGCCGCTCTACCACGCCTCGCACGGACTGCGCGACGCACTGCTGGCCGGTAAAGAATAGCCTTGAGCTTCTCGGACGCACGCGCCGAAACGACGGAACGCGCGGTAACGGGGCGCCAGATGAATGCCAAAGGCTGACTACTTGCGGCAGGTGTTGGCCTGCAACGGACGTTGTTTTCGCCCCATCCGATGTCCCCTTTTCGAAGGGAAAGCGGACTCCGACACGCCAATGAGAGTGCGGGCAGCGGAACGCCGTTTCAGAATGACAACGGCATAAAAATCTCAATCTGAAATACTCTACCGGAATCAATCAACTGAACTGGCTGGGGCGCCAGGATTCGAACCTGGGAATGGCGGAATCAAAATCCGCTGCCTTACCACTTGGCTACGCCCCAAAACTATTGAAATTCAGATCATAAGCCTTTAATTTACCTATACTTTCTTCGTTTTAACTTGTCCATAGCGACTCATAGCTTTTCGCCACTTCGCACGCAATTTGCGAGCCTGGGGCGAGACTGAAAAGGCGCCGATGCCCATTGTAACTCTCACCGATATCACCCTGCGGAGCCTGCGGCCTACCCCGGGCAAGCAGGTAACGTACATCGATAAGAGCCTCAAGGGTTTTGGCGTGCGCGTGAACGAGCGGGGCATGAGCTATGTGCTCACCTTCGGACCCGAACGCCAGCGGATCAAGATAGCGGATGTAGGGGTTGTCCCACTCAAGGATGCCCGCACCAAGGCGAAAACCATCCTAGCTGAAAAGCAGCTTGGTATCACCAAATCCGAAGCTGCACCCACCTTCGACGAAGCGAAGACCCTCTTCCTCGCAATCTGTGAGAGCAAGAACAAGCCTCGTACTGTGCGGGACTACACGCGTCTTCTCAATCGCCACTTCGCGTTCGGTAAGAAGCCCATCAATGAGATCACAGCCCAAGAGATCAATCGCAGGATAGACCATCTTCAGAAGACCGTATCAGAGCAGAACCACGCGCTCGTAGCGATCAAGGTCTTTTTCCGATGGGCGCAGCGCCGGCACTACGTCGCGCATTCTCCATGTGAGGGAATGCAGACAATAAAACGTCCGTCCCGCAATCGAGTCCTATCAGACACTGAGCTTGCCGCCGTCTACAAGGCCGCAGAAACATTCGGTTACCCCTTCGGTACTATTGTGCAACTCTGCATCCTTACTGGCCAGCGGCGGAGTGAAATTGCATGGCTTCGTCGCAGCTACTTTGCAGAAGGCCACTGCACCCTCCCCGGCTCTCTCACCAAGAATAAGCGCGACCATACATTCCCGGTAGGAACGATGGCGCAAGCCATTATTGACAACATTCCGAACGAGAGTGATTTGCTTTTCCCCGCGCAGCGTGGCGACACCGTCTTCGGCGGATGGTCGAAGCAGAAAACAGCATTTGACCAAGCGTGTCCGGCTAATCCATGGACGCTTCACGATCTACGCCGCACCTTCGCTCATCAGTGGCAGCGCATGGGGGTCAAGATTGAGCACACCGAAGCCGCCCTCAACCATATATCCGGAACGCGCGGCGGCATTGTTGGCGTCTATCAGACCTACAATTACGGAGCCGAGTTGAAGGACTGCTACGCTCAGTGGGAAAAGCGCCTGCAAGCAATCTTAAAGGCTTCAACCTAGATGGGCATCATGCGAGGCTCTTGAAGAGCCGAGCGCGGTACCGACATGCGGTTCGTGTATGACTGGTGTCTCGTTTGGGCGGCTTTATGCGGCGCTTTTATTATGGCTTTCATCGAAGCCTGCGATAGCGAGCGTTCCCATCCCGATGAGGGATTCCACGTCTGCAACAGTGCACCCGCCAGCGACGGACCATAGATCCGAGAGTGCCGCTTCCGCCTGCGCAGCCAAGATGCCACGATCGACCAAGTCGCGCACCTGTGCTGGCGTCGCAATGGAGACTCCTGCCGCGATCTCGCCGAGCGCCGCCAGCCTCGCTGCCGCACCGATGCCGATCGCCTTTGCAATAAGCGGCAGCGCCTCTTCGAGGAAACCTCCGGCCGCGAGCACGCGCGCCATGCGCAGCGATCGCTCGGCCTCGCCGCGCAGTTCGGCGGCGCGCGCCTGCGGGTCGACACTAGGATCGGCGGCGGCTGCAAGGGCTGGCGACTGATGCAGCACGCGGGACTGCCCCTCAGCCAGCGTAATCATGCCGCGCGCCGCCAGTCGCCGCATGGCGAGCCAAGTCGGGCGGTCGATCACCTCGACCGCAGGGCCGACCTCACGATGTGCCTCGTATCGCTTCGCCTCGGCTGTGATCGCCTCAGCTTCGAGGTCCAGAACGGCCAATAGGCGGACGCGGCCATCGCCGCCCGTGCGGGCCTCGATCAGCAGGGCCCGCTCGCCATGGCGACGCCGCAACTCTTCGGTGACGGCTTCTTCCGGCGATAGCGTACGCAGCTTGACGCTTGCCTCCACCTGCATCAGCGCCTGCATGCGCTCAATCATGGCCGCGCGGCCGGACGGCATCTTGAGCGCACCGAGATCGCCTAGACCGTCGAGGACGCCGTCGGCCAGCGCTTGCTTGTGACCGAGAAGGTGCAGAATCTGGTGCTCGATCGACTCTTCGCAAACGAGATTGATGACCGTCACCGAACGCGTCTGGTTCTTGCGCCAGGCGCGCGCGATGCGTTGCTCGAGTTTCGCCGGGTTCCACGGCAGGTCGACGTTCACCACCGCGCTCGCGACCTGTAGGTTGAGACCGACGCTGCCGCTGTCGGTGGAGAGAAATAACCGGCAGGCGGGGTCTTGCTTGAAGCGAACAATTTCGGCGCGGCGGCGCTGCTGGGGGACCGAGCCCGTGTGCCATGCCGCCTCCACACCCAGCTCCGCGGCGAGTTCGCGCACCAGCTCTAACATCCGTTCCCATTCGGAGAACACAATGATCTTGCGATCAGGCTCTTCGAGTAGGTCGCTCAGAATGCCTTCCAACTCTTCGAGTTTGGGGCTCACGCGGCAAGTCGGATCGAGGATCGCCGGCGTGTCGCAAATCATGCGCATGCAGGCAAGCAGCATTTGCAGGCGCTCGAATTCCTTCGGTGTCAACGGTCGCCGCTTCGCCTGTGCGAGGAGGCTGGCGGCCGGCTTGCTGTAATCCGCGTAGCGTAATGCCTGCTCCTCGACCATCGGCACGAAATAGGTCTTCACCGTGCGGCCAGGCAGCTCGGATTCGACGTCAGACTTGCGGCGGCGGAGCATCACCGGTTGCAACCGGCGGCGCAATTCCGCGAGGTTCTTGTAGTCGACCGGCCGGCCCCGCTCGTCGAGCTCATAGAATTCGCGATTAAAGCGGAACAGCGGCCCGACCAATTCCGGGTCGAGATACTGCACGATCGAATAGAGCTCGTCGATACGGTTCTCGACCGGCGTGCCGGTCAACACGAAGGCATAGGGCGAGCGCAGCGATTTTACCCGGCGCGCCGTCTTGATCTGCCAGTTCTTGATGCGCTGCGCCTCGTCGAGCACGACCACATCGGGATGCAATATCTCGTTGATGTCCGGGGCATCGGCCAGCACCTGTTCATAATTCACGATGGTGAAGAATGTAGGCTCGCGGTAGGCCGCGAGGCGGGCCGGCCGGGCCCCGAACACGGAGCGCGCGGCCCGGTCTGCGAAGCGCGCGATCTGTTCCTCCCATTCCGCCTTGAGCGAAGCCGGACACACGACCAGCACGCGTTCGATGCCCTTACGGCGGGCCAAGAGTTCGCAAGCGGCGATCGCCTGGACGGTCTTGCCGAGGCCCATCTCGTCGGCCAACAGCGCCCGTTCTCCGAAGGCAAGATGCAGCATGCCTTCGCGCTGATAGGGCAGCAGTGGGTGGCGCAACAAATCGAAACTCGCGGAGCCAGCCTTGACCTCGGCAAGGAATGCCGCGCGAGCCTCCACGCGCGAGCGCTCGCGGCGCAGCCGATCGAGCCACGGCGCGAAGTGGCGCGACACCCGAATCCGGCGGCGGATGTCGGCGGGTGCAACACGCCACGCAGACACCAGCGCCTCGATCTTGTTCGCATCGCCAGCAAGAGCGCCATCCGGTTCAATGAACGCGCCGAGCCAGCGGCTCACCGCATTCGCAGGGCGGCCGTTGCCCCTGGGCCACATCAATGTCGGCGTTGCCGCGCCGCGACGATCCAGAAAAACTTCGGCACGCGGATTGCCCCGGGCAGCCGCCTCACGGAACGCCTTGACGTTGCGCTGGCGCAGCGCCACGAGCACGCCCTCGATGTGCTTACAGGTTCCCAGGCCATTGGCGCGATGATCGATACAGCCGCAGGAGTTGCCGAAGCCATTGAGGTCGCGGATTTCAACCTCGTAGAAGCTGCCGCTCCCCGATTGCACCCGGAACGTGCCGAAAAATGGGTGTTCCGGCTCCCGTGCCTCGATGGCAACGATCTCGGTGCGGCCCCGCCAACGGCGCAATGCAATCTCGTCGTCGTCGGTAGTCCGCCACCCCTGCAGCGGCGGAGGTCGATCCAGCACGATGCGGGCTTTTCGAGCCCCACGGCGTTTTTTCACCGCTCCCGATGAGAGCGGCTTCCGCTTGCTCTTCGAATCGGCGCGCCGCAGCATTGCAAAAAAGTAGACTGTGGCCGCGCCGCGTCAATCAATATGCAGCCCTGGGCCCCGACATCCACAGCCTAAGCGGTTCAGCAATGCTCGGGCGGTACGATACGTCGCGCAGCATTGCGGTGGTGTTGTGACTGAATTCCACAAATTGGCTGGGATAAAACAGCGCCGGTGTGAAACGTGTGCCATGCACTGAGACACTTCGCCTCATCAATCGAAATGCTGTAGTGTGACCATCGCGGCGTTACTGTGCTGCTGCATCCCTAAATATGATCAGTCTTCAGTGATCCGCGAAAAGCCCCCTCTTATGTTCGCCACTGTTCAAACCAATTTCATATCCGAGCGAGCTGTATCCGGCGCGTCTCCTAGCTGCCATCCCCGCCAACATCGGGACACGAGAATCGACATAGTCATAGATAATGACCTCACGTTTCCTATCGTGGAGCCTGTGCAAGCGGCCAGCATATTGAGCAAGCGTTCCCCGCCACGAGATCGGCATCGCGAGAAACAGCGTGTCGAGTCGAGGGTCATCGAACCCTTCCCCGAGGTATCTCCCGGTTGCAATCAGCAATCGCTCTTCGTGGTCAGCAATAGACGCGAGGCGCTCCATCACAGCGCGACGCTGCCGATCGCTCTGACCGCCCTTGAGGACAACAACATTCTTGGCAAATTTCTCAAAGCGCTCGGCGAATCGCGCCACGTGGTCCGAGCGTTCTGTAATGATGACGGGAGAGCGTTGCGCTTCGAGAGCCGCAAGAACGTCATCGAAAATCAGAGCGTTACGAGCTTCATCATTCGCCAACGCATTATAAATTCGCTGAATCGGCAGCGAACCGCCATCTGCTTGTTCGGGGAGCAGAAACGAGGTCTCCCTGATCTGAACACGATGGTAAAATGGTCTTTTAGCAGCCTCGTTCCGCGCGTCGACCCGAAAACGTACGGGTCCGCACTGCATAAAAATTATTGGATGATGGCCGTCTTTGCGGGTGACCGTCGCCGACAGCCCAAGAACAAAGCGCGCCTTGGTCCTCCGGGCGACCAGTTCGAAGCTAACGGCAGATAGGTGGTGGCATTCATCAACAACGAGATGCCCGTAATCGCCAACGATGTCGTCAACTTCTCCTTTTCGTACCAGACTTTGGATGAGTGCCACGTCGACGATTCCGGTCGGCCGGCGTTTTCCGCCGCCGATGGTGCCTATCTTGCCTCTCGCCAGATCGAGGAAAGTGGATAGACGCTCGACCCATTGATCCATGAGCTGACGCCGATGAACGAGTACGAGTGTACCGACTCCGCGCTCGGCAATCAAACGAACGCCGACGACAGTCTTACCGAAAGCAGTCGTGGCAGCAAGTACGCCGGTTTCGTGATTACACAGCGCTTCGAACGCGCGTTCCTGGTCCTCGCGCAATTTACCGGTGAATTTCAAATCGATGGCACAGGCTGCCTTACGCTCGTCAACAAAATCAATCCGAATCTGCAATTCACCGAGAAGCGCCCGGACCACATCGAGGCAACCGCGTGGAAGCGCGATGTACTTTTCAGTCAGCTCGGCACATGAGACGATTCGAGGCGTATTGTGCGTCGATAGGCGCATTGCTTGAGCGGCATAGAATTCCGGATTCTGGAACGCTGCTAGCCGAATAAGTCTGGCAACGAGGCCGGCCGGCAGTTCGGATCGAGGCACGTAAATCTGATCGGCGAGAATTATGCGAACTGAGGCGGGTAAATCTCCTGCGATGACCGGTTGCGGACTACGTCGAGAAGGCGCTCGAAGCCATGGCTCGTCCTCTCCTTCTTCCAATGGGAGCCGGACGCCGAGTACCCTGCCTTCAGCACTTGCGCGCCCAACAATATGATCGAGACTGTTTCTAGACATGCGTTGAACGCCAGCGAGGTATTTCCACTGGTCGGCGTAAGGCGCAAGGGCACCATCGACAAACACGCTGTTCTCTTTACGGCGGGCTATTCCCTGGAGCGGTAGCGCGATGAGGTTACCGAAGCCGCCGATCGGCAACGTGTCCTGGCTAGGAAAGAACCGGTCGTAAGAACGAAAACCGATATCAGGTACCCGCTCCATAGTGTCTGTGATGATGGAGGAGCCAAGGCGGCGCGCCGCCGCAGCGGAAACTGGCTCTTGGAAGAAAATCCAAACATGTGCCCCATTCCCGGAACGGGAACGTTCCAGCGCGCACGGAATGTTCAAGAGATCGCATGTTTCTAAATAGGCCAAAGCGTCGCGACGCCAATCTTCCCGATCAAAGTCAGCTACCAGGAAGTGGCATGTTCCGTCAGGTAACATTGGATAGAGACCCATGACGAAGGGAGCTCCCGTCGATGTTGTACCCCGCAAATGCCGTTCAATGAGGACGTCGGACACCTCGATGAAGGCTTGATTCGGACACACTGAGCATTTGACACGAGGCTTTTCGCACACACCGCGTTGCCATTCGTTGTGACAGGCGGGCGCATAGCCGCTCTTGCCGAATTTGGCGTTGTCCCAACGGATCGGGAAGACATCGGTACGTCCTCGAAACAGCTCACGAAACAATGAAATTTTTTGATCAGTTTCTGAATGTCGATCAACATCATGTCCGACCCGCTCCGAAGAGACGATGTTCGGAAATGGCATCGCTGGCGTCTGCGCCCGTTCCAGCGTAGCAATCTCGGCAGCAATCGCCGTACGCTCGTCATCCAGCGCAGCGATTCGCTTCTTAAGCTCGGCTAGCCTCACTTCGCGTTGTGTCATCACCTTATGCCGCAACTCTGCAGCCTTGATCAATTTGGCAGACGTCCGCTTCACCCTTTGATGCGATAGTCTCAGGTCGGACAAGCTGAGCGAACGACGGCTTACCGCGACAACGCACGGGAGACAGCCTGCGCCGCTTCGGACGCAGGCATGAACAGTCTGAGCGGACGGGTCGGAAATGGCACAAATCCAAAATCGCGATAGAAGCCCGCTGCTTTTTCATCTGTCGCTTCGACTACGATGGCGAAAACCGCAAGCGAACGGGCCGCCCCAATAACCCTTCGAA
>JAKALI010000080.1 GCA_021813195.1 Pseudomonadota bacterium | reverse complement strand
AGGTTAGCCGGCATTGGAGCATGACGGGCGCCTCAATCAATGAAAGAGTAACCTTGGCGAAGTCTAGCGTGAGTCGCGTCTGTGGCCCGGCAAATGGAGGCTTGCCCACAGGTCGGCCGTTCGATTTGGATCGATGTGCGTGAAAAGGATTAATCCTCAGACTTGGCTCGCGCGCGAACCCACACGCGGCATTGGCGTTTGGGTGGCGCTGTTTGCGGCAATTTATGGTCTGCTCGCCGTTCCCGCCATCTTCGCCAGCCCACCATGGGACCCTGCCGACCTTACCGCAACCGGGGTGCTGGCGGTGGTTCTCATCATGCTGTCCGCGATCGACGTGCGGGCCTTGCGGTTGCCCGATGCGCTAACGCTGACATTGACGGTGGCAGGTGTCGCTTTGGCTGCTGGGCTCGGTTGGGACACGCCGCAAGCGCGCGTGATCGCGGCGCTGGCAGGATTTGGCGCGCTTTATGTCATCGGTTGGATCTATGAACGCATCCGCGGGCGCGTGGGGCTCGGAATGGGTGACGCCAAACTTCTGGCGGCTGCCGGGGCCTGGTTGGGACTGGAGGGACTTGTGCCGGTCGTCTTGTGGGCGTCGGCGCTCGGTTTGCTCGCCGTGGCCGTGGCGGCACTGCGTGGCGCGGAGCTGTCACGCGAGACAGCCCTGCCGTTTGGACCATTTTTGGCGCTGGGCATCTGGATCGTTTGGCTATTCGGTCCGCTGCTTTGATGGGCAATTGAGCTGACGCGCGGGCATTTACGCAGGTCAGTCTCGGTGCTTGCCGTGCCGGGAGCAGGCCGATAGGCTCGGATGCTGGGCGCAATCGATAATCAGCGGCCATGTGATGTGAGGGCGCAGATGCCGTTCGGCGACAAGCACCAGGATTGGCGTTGCCGCACTGCGATTGCGACAGTGCGGGCTGAGGCAGGATTCACCTTGCTGGAGCTGTTGGTTGTGCTTGGCATTATCGTGCTGATCGCCACGATTGCAGGCCCCCAGGTGTTGCGCTACCTGGGCAGCGCGCGCACGGAGACGGCCAAGGCGCAGATCAGTGCGCTGTCGACCGCGCTCGAGCTGTATGCTTTGGATACCGGGCGCTATCCGCCCCAGCCATCAGGACTGACGGCGCTAATGGAAGCGCCAGCCGGGGAGGTGCGCTGGCGCGGACCCTACCTGAAGCGTGCCAGCGGTCTCGTCGATCCGTGGGGCCAGCCGTACCGCTATCGTCTCACGTCGGGCGGAACGCCGCAGATTTATTCGCTTGGTCGTGATAACGCGCCCGGCGGCGGAGGCGAGGATCAGGATATCACAAATTGATGGGCTATCTGCTCGAACGAGCGGGGCTCGCACGGCGGCATGTGCATCCCACACGCCAGGCTGATCAGAGGCTCTGGTTCATCTTGCGAATACGCGCTGCCAGGATGCCCATGATGTAGAGCGCGAACTCAGGATGCTCCCGCACGAGGGAGAGGAATTGGGGTCGGTCGAGAGTCAGCGTTTCCGTCGGCTCGATGGCGATGGCGGCCGCACTGCGTGGGGCTGCATCGATGAGTGACATCTCCCCCAGAACGCCGCCGGGCCCGACATTTTCGAGGATCGTGCCGTAGGTGAGGATCTGGATGCGGCCCGAGCGCACGACGAACATGCGTCCAGCGGTGTCGTCCTGCAAAAAGATTTTCTCTCCAGCGTCGAACGTGCGCCGCATTGCGCCATGGCGCTCCAGGATTGAGAAGTCGATTTCGCTCATCTCGAACGGCCTCGCATCGCATTCACCCCGACGGCGCGACGAAGGCGAGCCTAGTGGCCTCAGATACAAACAGCAAGGGCAGGAGCGGCCTCAGCGGCTTATCAGCACGATGGCGGCGTAGAGAAGCACGAGCACCAATCCCCACCGCAAGAGCCAGTCCGGGAGCGAGCCGGTGAGCCGCGAGCCGAGCAGGATGCCCGGGATCGATCCAGCGAGCAGGGCCGCCAGGAGCGCAAGATCGATGTGTCCCAATCCCGCATGGCCGAGACCGGATACGAGGGTCAGCGGCACGGCGTGCACGATGTCGGTCCCCACCACGCGTCGCACCAGCATGACCGGATAGAGACCTGTGAGCACCGCAACTCCGATTGCACCGGCCCCGACCGACGTGAGTGCGACGGCCGCACCGAGGATGATGCCGAATGCCGTCGTCAGGATGAAACGGGACGGCGCATGCGGTTGATCCGTGGGGTTCGTGCCCGTGCTGGGGCGCCGCAAAAGGGGATGAAGCGCAATGCCGAGGGCGCTGATAACGAGTGTCACCGCCAACGCGTGTTTGACATAACGGGCCAGCAGCGCCGTGTCGGGTTGGGCAAAATACAGCCACAGCAGAACAACCGCGGCGCCTGGCAGGCTGCCGGCAGCCAGTGCGCCTAAAACGGCCCAATCCACATTGCCGAGCCGCTGATGTCGCCAGGCGGCGCTCATTTTGGTCAGCGCCGCGAATAACAGATCGGTGCCCACGGCTACGGCGGGTGAGACACCGACACCGGAAATGAGCAAGGGTGTGGTGAGGGATCCCGCCCCGACACCGGTTATGCCGATTAAAAATCCGATGATGAACCCACCGCCAAGTATGAGGTGGAGGTTAGCTGCGACGATCTCCATTACACGGACTCAGTCGATACTGGGCCATGGGAACGCCTGGCGGTGGGGGACTCGCTCGCCATCGGTTCAGGTGATACTGAGGTAGATTGTGCGGATACTGAGAAGCACGATGACGATGCCGACCACAAACATTAGGGCTTTGGCGGGGATGTGTTTGGCGGCAAGAGCCGCGATGGGCGCGGCGATGATGCCACCGACGACAAGACCAGCAATGATTGGCCACAAGTCAAGACCGATCGTCAGGATGAAGGTCGCCGAAATGACGAACGTGACAAAGAATTCGGCCATGTTCACTGAGCCGATGGTGTAGCGCGGCGTGGTTCCCTGGCCGAGGAGTGTCGAGGTGACGATCGGCCCCCATCCGCCGCCACCGATCGCATCGACGAAGCCACCAACTAAGCCAAGCGGAGCGACATTCTTCGGGGGATCATCGACGAAAGAGTGCGTTTTGTGGACAGCCTTGTAGATGATGAACAGGCCGACGAGCAACAGGTACGAGCTAATGTAGGGTTTGAGCGCGTCGCCGTCGAGTGAGGTCAAGAGATACGCGCCGAGCGCACCGCCGATCATCCCGGGAACCGCCAGTCTCCAGATCAGCCGCTTGTCGACGTTGCCGAGTTTCCAGTGCGCCAATCCCGACGCTCCGGTCGTGAAGGTTTCGGCGGCGTGTACGCAGGCGCTCGCCGTAGCCGGTGGCACACCGAAGCTCAGCAATACCGACGTCGAGGTGACGCCATAGGCCATGCCGATCGCGCCATCGATCATCTGCGCAAGAAAACCGACGGTGATATACAGCAGAATGTCTTCGCTCATTTAGGCGGAGTCCGATTGGCGCAGACGAGCGCGCGCGGGGGAGGCTTACACGTTCAGATCACGTAGTCGGGCAGGGCTTCGATCTCGACAGCGACACCAGCGGTTCGCAGCAAGAGCGCGACCTCGTTCATGCGCCGGCGGAACTCGGCTTCGCCCTCTGGGGTATCAGGCAGATCGGCGCACAATCCGCGGGCCAGCATCGCCCGGGTCAGAACGAAGACATGATCCTCGGCCTTGACAGCATCGGGACTAGCTGAGGTCACGACACCACCGGCGATTGTCGCGCCGCTGATGGCATCGACTAACATAAAGCTTCCCGTCTCGGGGGCTTCCGCAAAGCGGTCGATGGCTGTGGCGCGCCCGAGAGCCAATTCCGCAACGGCGATATCGTTCACCTTGCAGGCGTTGGCGGGATGGGTTGCCAGTGTTTCCAGATCGAGCAGCGACTTGATCTCGATATTTGTAACGGGCACGAGGTCGGTTGCGGTGCGCAGAAGATAACTGCCGCGCTTCTGGAACGGGGTTTCCGATAGCCAAACGAAGCGCGCTTCGATCGAGCGGGCGACGATGGGTTGGGCTTCCGGGGCGGCGAGGACCGATCCTCGCGAGACGTCGATGTCGCCATCGAGTTGAATGGCGACGGCCTGTCCTTGGATCGCTTCCTCGAAATCGCGATCCATGGTGGCGATGCGCTGGATGCGCGCCGAGCGCCGGCTGACGGGATCGATCACGGTATCGCCCACGCGAACGGTGCCAGCCGCTATCGTGCCAGCTAGGCCGCGGAAATCGGCCCTCGCATCGCGCAAGACCGTCTGTACCGGCATACGGAAGGCGCCAGTTGGCTCAGTCCCGCGGCTTGGGATCTCCTCCAGATGTTGTAAGAGCGTGGGGCCGGTGTACCAGGGCATGAAGGTGGAGCGCGTGGCGACATTATCGCCGGAGACGGCGGCTACCGGAATGGCGATGGCTTCGCGAAACGCGAAGCGCCACATGAGGGTGCGAAACTCGTGCTCGATCTGGCGGAAGCGTTCCTCCGACCAGCCGACCAGATCCATCTTGTTCACCGCAAGCACGACACGCTTAAGGCCCACCAGATCGAGGATGGCGGCATGTCGGCGGGTCTGCGTTTTGATCCCGTGGCGGGCGTCGATGAGCATGATAGCGACATCGGCGTGACTGGCGCCGGACGCCATGTTGCGCGTGTATTGTTCATGCCCAGGGCTATCGATGACGACGAAGCGGCGCGTTGCCGTATCGAAATAGCGCCATGCGATGTCGATGGTGATACCCTGCTCGCGCTCGGCGACGAGTCCGTCCATCAGAAGACTGAAATCGGGATGTCCACCATCGACGCGGCGACCACGCTGAAGGGTCTCGCGCTGATCATCGAACAGATCGGTCGCATCCCACAGCAATCGGCCGATCAGCGTGGATTTGCCATCGTCCACCGAACCGCATGTCAGAATGCGCAGCATCCCTTGCAATTCGGGGGCAACATCGTCGAGCGTGTTGGCCATCGGAGCCGGGGCGAGGGCCGCTTTGAGAGCGGGGTGCGCGGTCATCAAAAATACCCCTCCTGTTTCTTCTTCTCCATGGCGCCGACTTGATCGTGGTCGATCAGACGACCGGAGCGTTCCGAGGTGCGTGCGCCGAGTGTCTCAGCAACAACCTCTTCGAGTGTCTCAGCTTCCGATTCGACAGCCGCAGTCAGTGGCCAGCAGCCCAGCGTGCGGAAACGGATCTTGCGTGGGGTGACGATTTCACCTGGCTTCAGCGGAAGACGGTCGTCGTCGAGCATGAGGATCTGGCCGCCGCGTTCGATCGTAGGCCGGACGGCGGCCATATAGAGCGGCACGACCTCAAGCTTTTCGCGCAGGATGTAACGCCAGATGTCGCGCTCGGTCCAATTCGAGAGCGGGAAGATGCGCGCTGTTTCACCGGCTCCAAGGCGACCATTGAGTAATCGCCACATTTCGGGCCGCTGCTTGCGGGGATCCCACCGGTGACCCTCGGCGCGAAACGAGAAGACGCGCTCTTTGGCGCGGCTGGCTTCTTCATCGCGCCGGGCACCGCCGAAGGCTCCATCGAAACCGTAGCGATCCAATCCCGCCTTGAGAGGTTTCGTCTTCATAACGTCGGTGTAGACCGACGGCGCGTAGTCATACGGGTTCATACCTGCCGCGATCGCCTCGTGGTTGATCATCTCGATCAGGTCCAGATCGAAATCTTTCACCATGCGATCCCGAAAGGCGATCATCTCCTTGAACTTCCACGTCGTGTTGACGTGCAGGATGGGAAAGGGGAGCCGGCCCGGCCAGAATGCCTTGCGCGCCAAATGGAGGAGAACCGTTGAATCTTTGCCGATGGAGTAGAGCAGCACGGGCTTGCGAAACTGCGCGGCAGCCTCGCGGAAAATGTGGATGCTTTCGGCCTCGAGCAAATCCAAATGGGAGACATGAGGGGTCATCGAAGAATGCTCACCATAGAAGATTTTTCACGATGTTTTGACCGCGGACCTGGGACGATTGTGGAGACCACATTCTTTGCCGTCCTCGTTCTCCCACCACCATCGACCGGCCCGGATGTCCTCGCCCGGCTGAATGGCGCGTGTGCATGGCTGGCACCCGATCGAGGGAAAGCCGCGCGCGTGCAGCGGGTTGGTCGGGATGTTGTAGGCCGCGATGTAGTTCTCGACGTCACGGAGCGACCAATCGGCGATCGGGTTCACCTTGACAAGGGCCAGCCCCGTATCGGCTTCGGCAAATGGAACATCGGAGCGTCCAGACGATTGCGAGCGGCGCAGTCCGGTCATCCAGCCACCGGCACCTGCGAGCGCGCGGTTCAACGGGCGGACCTTACGGATGTCGCAGCAGGCCTTGCGGTTCTCAATGCTGGCGCGAAAGCCCATGATCCCGTCACGGGCCACGAGGCTCTCCACCTCGCTGGCCTGCGGAAAGACGACGCGGATGCGCAAGCCGTAGCGGTGTTCGCTGGCCGCGAGTGTTTCGAGCGTCTCGGGAAAGTGACGCCCGGTATCGAGTGTAAAGACATCAATGGGGACGCCACTGTGGGCGACCGCGTGCAGGACGGCTTGGTCCTCGAGACCCAGACTGGTCGAGAAGGCCAAACGGTCGGGGATGTGATGGGCTGCGAGACGAACGCGCGCGATGAGGTCGGGCTCGGACGCCAAGGCGGCCCCGAGTTCTCGGGCCCGAGCTGTCAGGCGCGCGACGTCGGCTTGCGGCTGAGCGCCAGGGGTCAGTGGATCCCGGCCAGCCAGGGGGACATGGACTACCATGGGGCATCTCCAGAGTTGGCGGCAACCTAAGGCAATTTCATCCCAAATTGAAGCCGATCTTAGAAAAAAGAACGTTTTGCCCTCGCCGAAGCGCGTGCCGCTAGAAAAATTGTTTTCAATTCTTCGATTGAGAAACGTGTTGGCGTCCGATTTCGTGGCGCGAAGGAAACCGACCCATCTAACGGCCGGGATGATCAACGGGGCGCGCCCTCCAGGAACTGCAAAACCCCTCGGGCCGCGGCCACGCCGGTCGCCAAACTGGCCTGAAGCAGGTAGCCCCCCGTCGGGGCATCCCAGTCGAGCATTTCTCCGGCGAGGAACGTTCCCGGCCGGACCCGCAGCATGAGGTGCTCATCTAAGACTTCAAACGGGACCCCACCAGCCGTTGAAATGGCGCGCTCGAGCCCGGCAACGCCGGTGATGGTCAGCGGCAGGGCTTTGACGAGACGGGCGAGGGCGAGCGGATCTGCCGGTAGTATGCGCTGGGATTCCCGCAACAGCGCAATCGCGACGGGCGCAAGCTTCAGGCATTTGCGCAACCAATTGGAGGTCGACTCCTTACCTTTGGGGCGTTGGAGATGGCGCGCGACAAGGTCCAGCGGTTCATCCGGCTTCAGATCGATGTGCACGATGACATGTGCGCCGGTTGCCGTTCGCGCCGCGAGTTTCGACGACAGCGGATAGACAGCTCCGCCCTCCAGGCCGTAGCGCGTGAGGACAACCTCACCGCGGTGCTCATCGCCCTCATGTCGGATGGCGATGCGCTTTAAAGGGTTGCCGACAAACCGTTGCAGGATGTGGTCACTCCACGCGATGCAGAGACCACAATTGGAGGGCGTCAATGGGTTGAGCGGTATCTGGCTCGATTCGAACGCAGTCCTCCATGATCCATCCGCGCCGAGCCTCGGCCAGCTCGCGCCGCCGAGAGCCAACACGAGCGCGTCGCAATCAAACGCGCTCTCTGAGGCTCCGGGCGCAAGGAAAGTTGGCCGGCCGAGTTCGCTCCAGCCGGTCCACGTGTGCTGCATGCGGAAGGTGACGCCTTGGGATTTCAGCCGCCGCAACCAAGCCCGCAGCAGGGGCGTGGCCTTCATGGCTTTCGGAAACACACGCCCGCTCGTGCCGACGAATGTGTGTTGTCCCAAGGTCTCGGCCCAGGCGATGACGTCTGCTGGTGTATGAGCGGCTATCATGGGCGCCAGGGCTGGAGCGCGTACGCCATAGCGCGTTAGGAATGTTTCCAGTGGCTCGGAATGGGTGAGATTGAGCCCGCCCCGGCCGGCCAGCAGAAACTTCCGTGCCGGTGACGCCATGCGGTCGAACACGGTGACACGCTGGCCGTGCGTCGCCAGCGTTTCGGCGGCCATGAGCCCCGCAGGGCCCGCGCCGACGACCGCAATTTGGTGGGGCGCAGAGGCTACCATGTTCCGGTGTTCGGCATCGACTGCCAGGGTTCCGCTGGGGCCAACGCAGCTCCGCGCTGTAACAGTTCGATCGAAATGAGATCGGGGGAACGCACGAACGCCATGCGGCCATCGCGTGGCGGACGATTGATCGTCACGCCACCATCCATCAGGCGTTGGCACATGGCGTAGATGTCATCAACTTCGAACGCCAAATGACCAAAATTGCGTGCGCAGCCGAGGTGTTCATCGTCCCAATTGTGGGTGAGTTCGATGAGCGGTGCGCGCTCACGCAGCGCTTGGTCGTGGTCACCCGGAGCAGCGAGGAAGACCAGGGTGAACCGTCCGGCCGGATTGTCCATTCTGCGCACCTCCCCGAGCCCCAGCAGATCGCAGTAGAAGGCCAGCGAGGCTTGGAGATCGCGAACGCGGATCATCGTGTGGAGATAGCGCATCATGGTCCTCGCGGCGGGTCAGATTGGGGCGGGAGGATCGGCGAAGGAGTCGGGCTTTTCAGGGGGCGATTGTCACCCGCGCGGTCGTTAGCGGTCGGTGTGCCACATGCCAAGTTGGAGAAGCCAGCGCGCGATCCGGGGCGTAGGCAAAGGAGAGCGGCCAGCGGCAGGGGTGATTCGCACGCGTGGGTGGAGTGATCGTCGTTCATTCCGTGTTTGGCGCGGATCAGGAAACCGCGAGACGCGGCCCGCCCGAGCGTGGCCACAGGAAAGTCGCGTATTGTGGCAGATTTAAAAATCAGAAGATGTTTCTGAATTCTAGGCATGGCGAGTTCGTGTGCAAAACTTGCCGATGGGTCGCTTAGAGAAGTCCACGCAGCAACATTCATCTGGCGTCATTGAGGCGGTTTCGTTTAGTTAACGTCGCTGGTCGGCAGTCGCGAGGGCAATCGGAATGCCGACCGGGATTTGAAGGTTATTTCAAGTACAGCGGGGTAGCGAGATGGGGGATGATACGTTTCCTCCGACGCCAGCGGGCGTCGGCACAGCGGCCGAAGGAGAGAGCGGCAGGCTGGGGGAGGGTGCAGAGGTTCTGGAGATCGCCGGCACCATCAAGTGGTTCGACGTTTCGAAAGGCTTTGGGTTCATCGTGCCGGACAATGGCGCTCCGGACGTCTTGCTGCATGTGACGTGCCTGCGTGCAGGTGGATACCAGACGGCCCACGAGGGGGCCCGTGTCCACTGCCAAGTGCTCAAGCGCCCGCGCGGGATGCAAGCCTTCCACATCCTGTCGATGGACGAGAGCACAGCGGTCAATCCCGTCCTACTCCCGCAACGCACGCGCGTGCAGGTTCAGCCGACCAGCGATTGGGTCCGGGCAAGCGTCAAGTGGTTCAACCGTGTCAAGGGTTATGGCTTCTTGACATGCGGTGAGGGGACGCCGGACATATTCTGCCATATGGAAACGATACGCCGTTTCTCCTTCACGGAACTGAGGCCAGGGCAATGGGTATGGGTCAGATGGGGCATGGGGGCGAACGGCCGCATGGCGGACGAGCTGCGTCCCGACGGACCGGCGCCGTCCAATACCCCATCGTCGAACTAGGGGGTCTGGGTCGTAGCCACGAGTTCGAGAGAATATTGGCGAGGACCGCCCGGCTGGCGGTCCTCGTTTTGTTTTGTCTGGGCACGGGGCTGTCTGCGATTCGTGCCCAGGCCGAGACAGCCCAGAACGGCCTAACCACGGAGCGGCTACAACTGATCACAGCCGAGCGCGCTGTGACGATTCTGGTGGAGCTTGCGGATACCCCACGCAAACAGGCGCTGGGTTTGATGTTTCGCACGTCCCTGGCCGATGACCAGGGCATGCTGTTCGTCCACGAGCGGCCCGGCGAATTGACGATGTGGATGCGCAACACGTACATCCCGCTCGACATGGTGTTCATCCGCGCCGACGGAATTATCCACCGCATCGAAGAGATGACGGAGCCCCACTCAGAAGAGGTCATTGCCTCGCGCGGAGATGTAACCGCGGTGTTGGAATTGGCTGGCGGCGCCAGCCGTCGTTATGGCTTGAAGGCTGGCGATCGCGTTGTTCATCGCCACTTTGCGGCGCCTACGCGGTGAGCAACGGAAATCGCCGACCTTGACCGGCTCGCGACAACGCGGCAATCAGTCGTGCAGTCGGGGCGTAGCTCAGCCTGGTAGAGCACCTGCTTTGGGAGCAGGGGGTCGTGGGTTCAAATCCTGTCGCCCCGACCATCTGCGAACCTCGCCTGTCGCTGGGTGGTCGCCCTCTGTTTGCCCGAAAATTTGGTCGCCAACAGGCCTTGCCGATACGGCACCAGGTCAGGGCAGGTTGGGCGGTCGCCCGAGTTGGGCCCACAAGCCGTCGCGTTTGTAGCCCGCGCGGGAAAGCGACGACGCTATGCATTATGGATGCATAATCAATACGTTAGTTTGTCATAAAACGGTAGCCCCGAACGGCTAGAGA
>JAKALI010000079.1 GCA_021813195.1 Pseudomonadota bacterium | reverse complement strand
TCTGCGCCCAGAAAGCGCGACAAGGCTTCGTGCGAGATCACCTTGGGGCGCGCCTCGCGCGGGCCGAAGTAATAAAGCGCTTCGGCCAGCAGGTCGTCAAAGTTCGTCGTCAGGACGGTGTTCAGCTTGTCGCCGACCACCGGGTGAGACAGCACCTGCGCTAACGTCGCATAGCCGATGCCCGGGTGGCCGAGCATGCAGATGCGCTCGATCTCGGTCTGGCGATCGTCCGGCGATGGATGGCAGCGGTGGAACACCAGACCATAGTGGGCGGCGGGCTCGCGCCAATCGAGATCCGGCCCGAATTCTCGTTCGAGCCAGGCATCTCGGCTTTCGCCCGTGCGCTTGCGACGGCGTTCGAGCTTGTCCAGCCAGTCGCGCACCAGGGCCGACGCACTGGGAATCCCAGAGGTGACGGAACAGCCGGCGCCGAGCAACCAGGCGGCCTCGCGCCCATGATCGCGCGCCCCATCTACGATGCGATCGACGAATTCTAAAACCGGCATGCGCGCAAGAGCCGGCGCACCCTGCGCCGGCTCGCCCCCGCTCCGGTCCACCCGCGCGTCCATGGATGCGCTCACCCCACCCGTTCCCGCCATTCGCTCAGTCCTGAGACTATCGCGGCTTTGCGACCAGGGCTAGGCGGCGGAATGGAGAAGGCGCCATTGGCGCCTCAGGCGCGGGACGGCGCTCACGCGTCGATTGCGCGTTTGACCTCGAACACTTCCATGATGCGGCAGCCGCGGTGGGGCCCATCGCACACGAAGGTCCACTGGCCCTCCGTGAAAGTATCGCACATCTTGACGCCCTTGATCAGGATCCAATGCCCTTCCCGACCCTTGTGAATGGCAAGGATGTAGTGCGCCCAGGCGTTGCGCGGTTTCTGCATCCACGTCCACACAGTCGGGCGCTGCTTGCGTTCCATATCCATGAAGCTCTCTTTGAGTGTCATCTGGTAGCCATAGATGGCGAGAGCTGCCTCCACCTCGTCGGCGTAGGTGCCCTTCACCGGATGGCGCAAATCGGCGGGCAGCTCGCGGTAAGCGTTGATGGCACGCTCGATCTTGCTCACCGGATAGCCGGTGATGGCGGACAACACATACGGACCACAGAAGGCGACGCGACCGGTATCGTTTGTCACGCTGTTGAGCGTGGAGGTCAGCCGACGTTGGGGTTGTAAATCGTCCACGGTTCGGGCTCCCGCTGAGGCATGCGGCACAATTCACGGATGCCGATCCTCACCGGGAAATGGTTGACGAAATATTAACGTGTGTCTCGCCGCGGGCTGAACATCGTGCGACGAAAACAGAAGCGCGACCCGTCGCAGGAGGGCAGCGGGGTCGCGCTTCCGGCCTGATGTGGAGTTGGGGAGAGCTCCGCTCAGGACTTCGGCCGGCCTGCGGGGAGAAACACAGACCGGAGTTCTTGCCCATCCCTCAAACGAGGCGGGTCTCGGCCCTGACGGGACGGCGCGCACGCGAAGCCGTGACAAGTTTCGGCTTCAAGGCTGGACGCGACGGTTTCATCGCCGGCAGAGGGATGTCGGCAACCTCTATGAGGAGGTTACGGGAGGAGGCACGCCGGGGGTGTGTTTGCCGCAGCGGGCGGGTACGAAATGGCGGATGGGGTCGCGACAACATGAGCGTTGAGCTCCTTTCGTTGATGCGGCTTGCGTGGTCTTTGGCGTTGTTCTCTCAGGCGTCTCGCCCGATGCATGCAGACCGGGCGCCAGACGACGCGTGATCGAGGTTTCCGACACGGGTCAGCCGTCAGCTGCTCTTCGTGACGGGGCCGCTCCGGATCCCCCGATCCCACCAAAGATTTGGTTAGCAACCCATGTGCCATCCGGAAGTGGGCGCAAAAATGACAGCAATTTCATGAGCGTGAGAATAACGGCAACCTGGTGGCGCCGCGGACCGGCCTACTTGCGCCTAACGGTCGGGCAGAAGCCGCATTTCTTTCAGGCAGGAAAACCGGATGCGTTTACTCACGTGGCGCAGCGAAGTATGTGTCAGCGGACGCCAGGCTGCGATGGCGCGGTTACGAGGATGTGCGGACGTATCGCCGAGGATGCGGTGCACGCGCGACGACCCAAACGAGACGACAGGAACGAGGCAAAGGCATGCGCTACGACGAACGGGACCGCGAAAGCAAGAACGTCGACGACCGGCGCGGCCAAGGTGGCGGTGGGTTCGGCTTTCCTGGCGGCGGCGGCATTCAGATCCCTATGGGCGGCAAGGGTGGCTTGAGCCTCACCTCTTTGCTGATCATCGGCGCCATCATGCTGTTGTTCGGGATCAATCCTCTAGAGGTGCTCACTGGCGGGCAAGGCGGTGGCAACTTCCCGCAACTGCCGCGCGCGGAAGCGCCACAACGTCCGTCTGGCACCGGCATCGACATTCCGGGTTTGCCCGGCGGGTCCAAGACGACGACAGCGCCTGGCCAGTCCACGTCGGATGAGATGGGAACGTTCATCAAGCGCGTTCTCGCTGACACGGAGGATGTTTGGAACCGGGTGTTCCAGAGCTTCGGGCAGACGTACAAAGAGCCCAAACTTGTGCTGTTCGAGCGCGGCGTGCGCACGGCATGCGGCGTCGGCATGAGTCAGATGGGGCCGTTCTACTGTCCGCTCGATGAGAAAATTTACATCGACCTCGCCTTCTATGAAGAATTGAAGCGCCGCTTCAATGCGCCGGGTGATTTCGCGCAGGCTTACGTGGTGGCCCACGAAGTCGGCCATCATGTGCAGGCCCTGCTGGGAATCGCCGAGAAGGTGCAAGCCATGAAACAGCGCATGGATGAAAGAAGCGCCAATCGGCTTCAGGTGCGCATGGAATTGCAGGCCGATTGCCTCGCGGGCGTGTGGGCGAATTTGAACCACCAACTCAACAATCGCCTCGAGCCCGGCGACATCGAGGAGGGACTGCGGGCGGCCAACGCCATCGGCGATGACATGATCCAAAAGAAGATGCAGGGCTACGTCGTACCGGACAGCTTCACCCATGGTACAGCCGAGCAGCGCATGCGCTGGTTCACCATCGGCTACAAGTCAGGCCAGATGCAGACTTGCGACACGTTCAACGCCGAGGATCTGTGACGGCGTGAGCCTGGAGCTTTCCGCCGGCGGCACGCTGGAGCGGTGCTCACCGTCTCTGCCGCGTCGCATCTGGCTTGCAACGGAAGTGGTCATCCTGTTCGTCGCGGCTCCGCTGGCGATGTGGTTTGCCGTGCACCGCCTGGGCATTCCATTATTCCTCGCACTCGGGCCGCTGTTCGCGATTGCTGTCCTCATGCTGCTTGCCGACCGCACCTTCTCGCTCAAACGCGAGTGCGTGCGCGGCATCGATCGTGCAACGTTGCTGTCGATCGTCATCGTTTTCGCGATTGGCGCTGCGATCGCGACGGCGTTTGTCATAGAAACGCGTCCACGCGCTTTTCTTGAATTCCCGACGAACCGCCCCGAGACGTGGGCGCGGATCATGCTGCTCTATCCCTTCGCCTCGGTACTCGCGCAGGAGATCATCTACCGCACGTTCTTCTTCCACCGTTATGGCGTGTTGTTTGGATCCTACCGCGGGCTCGGCGTCTTGACCAACGGGGCCCTCTTCGGTTTCGGTCACATCGTGATCGGCCAGAGTGCGGCGATCTTCGCGGCTGCGGCCGCAGGGTTACTTTTCGCCCAGCGCTACGCGGGTACACGCTCATTCTGGGCGGTTGTGGTGGAGCACACACTGTGGGGCTGGATGGTGTTCACGGTCGGACTGGGACGCTACTTCTTCACCGGTGTTTCGAATATCTGAGGGCGCAGCCCATTCTCGCGAATCGAGGAAACCTTGACGAACGACCTCAGAGGCCGCACGGGGTGGATCATCAGCGACGGCAAAGCCGGCAACATCGTGCAAATGCGCGGGGTGTTCGACGCGCTCGGCCTAGATTACGTAGAGAAGCCCGTCGATCCGCAGGGGCTTCACCGACTGCTCGCGCCCTGGATCGGGGTGGCGCGTTCGGAGCATTTTGCTGAACCTGGCATCAGCGCGTTTGCTCCGCCCTTCCCGGATTTTGCGATATCGGCCGGGCGCCTCACCGTTCCCTACATCCGCGCCCTAAAACGGCTCGCCGGAGCGAAAACATTCACGATCATCCTGCAAGACCCGAAGGTGCCATTGAGAACCGCCGATCTGTTCTGCGTGCCGGAGCACGACTCACTGCGCGGCCAGAACGTCATCACGACCCTCACCGCGCCTCACGGGTATTCGCCGAGCAGATTGGCACGACTGAAAGAGGTCCTTCCAGCCGAAATTGCCGCCCTGCCCAAGCCGCGCGTTGCGGTTATGCTCGGTGGATCGAATGGCGATTACGCGTACACACCGGCGGCTCTTGACCGTCTTAGCTGTGCGCTGCGATGTTTGAGCCGTCTCGGCGCGGGTTTGATGATTACGCCCTCGCGGCGCACGGAGCCCGCAATCGTGGACTGCGTGCGCGCCGCCATTTCTGGCCGCCCCGCATTTCTTTGGGACATGCAGGGGGAAAACCCCTACCCCTCCTTCCTGGCACATGCCGATTTCTTCCTCTCACCCGCCGACAGCGTGAACATGACAGGCGAACCCTGCGTGACTGGCAAGCCTGTCTACGTCTTTTACCCAGATGGCGGCTCTGCAAAATTTCGCCGATTCCATACCTCGCTCGAACGATATGGCGCCACCCGACGCCTGCCCCTCGAACCAGACCGGCTCGAGATATGGACCTATCCCGCGCTCAATTCCGCCCAATTCCTCGCTGCCGAGATTGCACGCCGTTGCCGGCTGGCCGGCGCGACTTGAGAATCCGGCGCCAATTTCTTTGTGCCGCGTATCAGGGTGTGCCGCTCAGTCTGACACTCTTGCGACATAGCTCATATGCTGATTTCATAGTCTGAGTACGAAAGAGATACTATGGGAGATTTATTGCTATGGCTGCTCGTTGCGACGGGAACTCATTCGCAGATGAAATCATCGCTGACCATTTGATTGCCGCTTTCGCAGCGGCCAATCAGATTGAAACACCATACCGCCATTGGCTCCTTACAGACTGCCTCCCCGCCCGAGATGTGGACAGTGTCTTGGAGCTGCCGTTCGATGCGCCGTCTCTCGACGGCGTGTCGGGCAAACGGGAGCTTCATAATGCAACACGCCGCTATTTTGACGAGGAGAACAGAGCTACGTTCCCTTGTGTTGAAAATGTTAGTCGAGCCTTTCAAAATCCGAAGGTCATCACATCCATCGAGGACCGTTTTGGCATCAATCTGGATGGCACCTATCTGCGGATCGAATACGCGCAGGATGTAAATGGGTTCTGGCTGGAGCCGCATACCGACATTGGTGTCAAAGCCTTCACCTTCCTCCTTTACCTGTCAAAAGACCCTCGTCACACCGATCTGGGGACCGATATCTACGACACGGATAAGAATTGGGTTGGCCGCTCGCCCTTCGCCTCCAATGCGGGACTGATTTTCGTTCCCTCCACCATAACGTATCATGGCTTTGAGGCTCGGCCCATCGACGGAGTTCGCAAGTCGCTCGTCATCAACTACGTCACCAACGAGTGGCGCGCCCGCGAGCAATTGGCCTTCCCCGATCGGCCGATTAGGAGCTGACCGGGCGCAAACGCAAGACGGATTTCGCCCTCAGCTGCCGTCGGACGATCGGGCGGACTGGTTCCCATTCACTTGGATGGCCCAAGGCCCTGTTGAGCCTGAGCGGGGTATGGACTAGAACGCGGCCATCTCCAACCCGATCCGCCAATCCATGAGGCGCCTTCCATGGCTGCAGCACATCAGTACGTCTATCACATGCACAAGCTCTCCAAGACCTACCCGGGGGGCAAGCAGGTGTTGAAGGATATCTCGCTGTCCTTTCTCCCCGGCGCCAAGATCGGCGTCGTGGGCTTGAACGGCGCGGGCAAGTCGACGCTCCTCAAGATCATGGCCGGCCAGATGGACGACTACGTGGGCGAAGCGTGGGCTGCTGACGGCATTAAGGTCGGCTACTTGCCACAAGAGCCTCAACTCGACCCCACGAAGGATGTGCTCGGCAACGCGATGGAGGGCGTGGCGGAGAAAAAGGCGATTGTCGATCGCTACAATGAGATCGCCGCGAACTATTCCGAAGAAACCGCCGACGAAATGACGGCATTGCAGGACCAGATCGATGCGCTCGACCTGTGGGACCTCGACACCCAAGTCGAACAAGCGCTTGATGCGCTGCGCTGTCCACCTGGAGACGCGGACGTCACGAAGCTTTCGGGTGGTGAGAAGCGCCGCGTGGCGCTTACGCGCCTGCTCTTGTCGAAGCCGGATATTCTGCTTCTGGACGAGCCGACGAACCACCTGGATGCGGAAAGTGTCGCTTGGCTTGAGCGCTTTCTAAAGGACTATCCAGGCTGCGTGATCCTCGTCACCCACGACCGCTATTTCCTCGACAACATCACCGAATGGACACTCGAGCTCGATCGCGGCCAGGGCGTGCCGTGGAAGGGCAATTATTCGAGCTGGCTCGAGCAAAAAGCCAAGCGCGAAGCGACGGAGAAGGCCACTGAGGAAAGCCGGCAGAAGGCAATGTCGCGAGAACTTGAGTGGATCCGCGCCTCACCCAAGGCGCGACAGGCCAAGTCGAAGGCGCGCATCACGGCGTATGAAAAACTCGTTGAGCAGGCAGGGCGCGAAGAGGTGGGTCGCGCCACGATCCAGATTGCACCAGGCCCGCGTCTCGGCGACGTCGTCCTGGAAGTCGATGGACTCACCAAAGCGTTCGGCGATCGCCTGCTTATAGATAATCTCTCGTTCAAACTTCCGCCTGGCGGCATCGTCGGCGTGATCGGGCCTAATGGTGCGGGTAAGACCACGCTGTTCAAGATGATCACAGGAAAGGAGAAACCAGACGCTGGCACCATCCGATTGGGAGAAACGGTCAAGCTCGGCTACGTCGACCAGAGCCGTGATCATCTTGATGACAATAAGACGGTGTGGGAGGAGATCTCGGGCGGGCTCGACATGATCAAGCTCGGTGAAAAAAAGGAGATGAACTCGCGCGCCTACTGCGGCTGGTTCAACTTCAAGGGACCGGATCAGCAAAAGAAGATCGGCTTGCTTTCGGGTGGCGAGAGAAACCGCGTGCACCTGGCCAAGATGCTCAAAGAGGGTGGCAATCTGCTGCTGCTCGACGAGCCAACCAACGATCTCGACACCGAAACGCTGGGCGCGCTCGAAGCTGCATTGGAAGACTTTCCCGGCTGCGCCGTGGTCATCAGCCACGATCGCTTTTTCCTCGACCGGCTCGCAACCCACATTCTGGCCTTTGAGGGTGACAGCCATGTCGAGTGGTTCGAGGGCAACTTCGCGGACTACGAGGAAGACAAGAAACGCCGACTGGGCGATGCCGCCGTCGAGCCCCATCGCATCAAGTTCAAGCGGTTCGAGCGGTAGGTGTTTGGCGTAATTTTCCGTTGAGGGCCGGCCACTGCCACAGTTCCTAAATCGAGCGGTGCGGACTCCTTCCGACCTTCGAACATCGAACCGTGAAGATAGCGACCAAATTGTCTCCGTCTGAGGCGCTGACTGGCAGGCTATTTACACTCATCGAAGGTTTCATTGCCGATCAAGCCACGGGTAACGCTGCGCCCCCACCCTGCTCTCGTCAGAGTTTCACTGCGAGAGCGGGCGGGCGATGGGCCGCATAATCCTCTTTTCGAAACACAAACAGCCACGGCGCAAGATCCTCACATTCGATCGCCGGGAAATCGAGTGGCCGCCGCGACGGCGATGGTGGCGCGTAAGCCGTCGCCAGCGCCAGGTTCTCACACTAGCGGCACTGTGGAGCGGGCTGTTCCTCGGTGCCGCCTACATTTCGCAGACCGATAGCCAAAAGCTCGCATCGAGCCTCAGCAACGATGACCGCACGATCTGGCGAACCGGCATTGGTATGTGTTGGGGCGGCTTTCGCTACACCTGCCTCGTCGATGGGGATACGGGCTGGGAGAGCGGGCGCAAATGGCGGCTCATGAGCGTCGACGCACCCGAACTCTCGGGCGCGAAATGTGCCTGGGAGCGCAGTGCCGCACAGGCCGCGCGAGACCGACCAGCCGAGTTGATGAGCACGGGCTACCGGATCAGATGGAGTGGCGAGACGGATCGCTACGGCCGCGATCTCGTCGATATCGTGTTGAGTGATGGTAGCGATGTCGCCGAAATGCTGATTTCTGAGGGCCTCGCACGCCGCTGGACAGGACGCCGCTATAGCTGGTGTTGAATTACGGGGCGGCGGGCTCACGCGGGGTGCGATGCACCCGGGTCCTTTCGGAACACCTCCCGCACCAGATCGCGAACCCGCAAAGGTGCGGCATCAAGAAACGGCACGGGGCGGATGAGACCGACGGCGGCGACGCCCAGCCGCGCCGTCAACGCGCCATTGAAAACACCCTCGCCTAAGCGCCGGCTCAAGCGCCGTACCATGTCTTGGCCTAAAAACTGGCCCAAGAGATCGTCCGTCATGGCAACGCCGCCGGTCGCAACAATGTGGGCTATGACCATGCGCGCGAGTTTGAGTGTGCCGCTAAGACCGGGACGGCCGCCATAGAGCGTGGCGAGCGCCCGCATCAGGCGCAAATTCTCAATCAGCACGTAGAGCATGGCGATCCACATCATGGGCGACAACGCCGTCACGGTCGCCACACGCTTGGCCGAGCGCGTGATCAGCCGGCGCGCGCCCAAATCGAGTGGTGCCATCACCTCACGGTCAGCGAGACGCAACAGGTCGCCGGCGTCGCGGACGTCACCCGCATGCTCGCTCAAGCGCTTCAGGGACCAGCGGCAGTCCGCCCGTTCCCGGTAAAGGCGCGTGAGACTGGCGACGGCGGCCTTTTCTTGCTTAACGTCGGCCGAGCGGATCGCGGTATCCACACTCGCGCGCAAGGCGCTAAGACGTTGCAGGCGCACGAGGCCGACCAATTCCTTAATGGTGAGCACCAATGCCGCGATGCCCGCAATCGACAACAGACCGAAAGCGAGCCATCCGATCCAGTCCTGGCGCGTAAGCGCTGCCGAAATGAACCCGGCGAAGGCGACGCCAGCGGCAAGCGCGGACAATCCGGCCATCGCGCTGAGCAGGATCGCCCCCCAGCGCACACCTTCAGCCACGCTTGCCCGTGGCGGGGCAGCCGATCCCACGTCGCTCTTCAAACCTTCATCGACGAGTTCGAAACCGTCCTCCAGGTCGTCTCGCACCACACGCCGATCGGTTGCATCGAACACGCGCGGTCCGCGGGGCGCAGCCGGCGGCGATGCGCGGGCGGGATCGGTCATGACAGGCGGTCTCCGATGAGAAACTGGATGGCACGGTCCAGGCGGATATGGGGAGCCGGTGGGGTTTCGCCATCGGGGCGCGGCGGCATCAGGCGCACCGGACTGAACCGGGGGAAGGTCGCGGCGAGCCCGGGCGCGCCGTCCACCAACACTTGGGCGGGATCGGCAGGCAAATCGCCGGGAAAAATGATCGCCTCGCGGACGCCATCGAAAACCTGCCCGGCAACCGTTTCCCCTGCGAGCGGGATGCCAGCGAGACATTCCAGAATGTCACCGTCGTGCTTCACCTCGACTTCGCGGGTCGAGCGCAACGCGGCCAGCGCCATCACATCAAGACCCGCACCCGACGCCGCGATCCGAGCCGTCGCGCGCTCCGTCATGGCGCGCAGAAGCCGCTCCAACCGGTCGTGGGAGGCGCGCGCAAGGTGATCTGCCTTGGTGGCAGCGAAGAGCACTTTGTCGATGCGCCGTTGGTACAAGCGCGACAGCCATGTGTGGCGACCCGGTCGGAATGCGGCCAGCACGCGCGTCGATCCATCTTCCAATCGCTTTAGGGCCCGCGGTCCGCGCGAGATTGCACTGAGCAGGTCGATCAGAACGATTTGACGGTCGAGTTTCTGAAAGTGTTCCCGATAAAACGGGATGACCACCTTCTTCTTGTAGCTTTCAAAGCGCGCGGCCAACAGAGCGGCGAGAGGCCCTGCAGGCAGCTTGCCCCCAGCGGAGGGCGGCAGGGGGAAGAATGTCAGAACAGGTGAGCCTTCGAGATCGCCTGGCATGAGGAAGCGCCCCGGGGTCAGCGTCCCCGTGCCCCCGTCCGCCGCGCGCGCGGCATGGAGATAGGCCGTGAACAGCCGCGCCCCCTCGATTGCGACCTGCTCACTGTTGTATGTCGTAACGCCGCAGCCTTCCGCAAAAGCCCGCCAGGCAGCCGACGAATCGGCGCGGTCCGTCTCCATCGCTTCCGACCAGGCTTGCGCGCACCAGGCCCCATAGCTCTGCTCGAGTAGGCTCAAATCGATCAGCCATTCGCCCGGATAATCGACAATATCGATGTGCAGCCGAGCGGGCCCAAGTTGTCGCCAGATCGGGCTCGCGGGCTGATAGCTTATCGTGAGGCGCAATTCGGAGATCCGGCGGGTGCTCTCTGGCCAGCGGGGCGGATCGGCCGACAAATCCGCGACGTGGGATTCATAATCGAACCGCGGCAGCGTATCGTCGGGTTGCGGCTCGAGGATAACGTCAACGATGCGGCCCTGCGCCCAAGCCTCAAAAAATGGCAACCGACCCCCAGATAGGAGAT
>JAKALI010000078.1 GCA_021813195.1 Pseudomonadota bacterium | reverse complement strand
GCATCAAAAGACTTATCGGGAAACGGCAGGCTCTCCGCGTTGCCCTGCACAAGGGCGATGCGGTCGCTCAGCCCCCGCTCGGTCACGCGCCGGCGCCCGACATCCAGCATCTGCGGGCTCAGGTCGCACACAACGGCCGTCGTGCCCATGCCGCCGGCTGCTACGGCGCGCATGGCCACGTCCGCCGTGCCCCCGGCCACGTCGATGAGGCGGAAGGGCGTTGCCGACCTGGGAGGGGCCAGCATGGCGACGAGATCGGATTTCCAGAGCCTGTGCAACCCGCCCGACATCAGATCGTTCATGAGGTCGTAACGCTCGGCGACACGCTGGAAGACTTGATTGACGAGACCTTGGCGCTCGTCTTCCGCAACATCCCGGAAGCCGAAAGAAGTCTGGGTGGCGCCTGCGGTCGGCGAGGAAGGATTTTCGGGGGGCGAAGTGGTCATGCTGCGAAGTCTAGTCTGCCGGCTCGTGAACAGCCAGATGCGAAGTGACCCCCCCCCCCGGCGATCGGAGGGCCGCAGCGGCAGCCAGGGTTGATCGAAGCCCGGCTTACGCCGACAACGTCAGCAGGGGATGAGTGCGGCTGTGCAAAATGTAGCCGGCGACGGCTTCGGCCAGGACGGGGGCGAGCAGGTACCCGTGGCGATAGGCGCCGTTCACGGCGATGGTGCGTCCGCCGTCGAGGACCCGAGCCCGCGGCACATTATCCGGAAATGCGGGCCGCACGCCGGCCGTCAGCTCTAAAATGGCGGCTTCACCAAAGGCCGGATGAACACCGTAGGCCGCCGCCAGCAAATCCATGGCCGATCGCACCGACACGGGACCAGGATCGGCACTCTCGATCATCGTCGCACCGATGAGATATCGATCCTGACCCCACGGGACGATGTAGAGCGGATGGCGGGGGTGCACGAATCGAACCGGCCGGGACAAAGAAATTTCCTGCGTTTTGACGAGCACCCGCTCGCCGCGCACGCCCCGCAGATCCGGCAGGATGTCACGTGCTTCGTAGCCGCGGCAATCGATCACCAATCCCTCGCGGTCGCTGGCCTCGAAACTCTGCCCAAAGTGCAGATCACAGCCAGCCGCGTGCGCAGCCTCGAGCAGAAACGCGAGGGCGTCGGGGGCTGCGATGTGCGCTTCGCTCTTGAAGTAGAGCGCCGTAGAAAAGAGGCCGGCGAGGTCGGGCTCCAGATCGGCGATCCGGTCAGCCGCGATCGTGTCATGGCCGCGCGTTATGCGAGCAAAGCGCACCAGGTCGGGGCGATCGCGCGCCGGGGCGACGACCAGACTGCCGTGCTGTTTGACCTTCGGACAGGCTGCGCACCACATCCGCAAAGCCTCGTGGCCCAATTCCCGCACGATATCGGGGGCGCTCTCAGCTTCACAGTCGGGCGCGAGCATCGCGCCTGCGTGCGCGCTCGCTGAGTGCGGCAGCGGATCGGCGTGGCGATCGACCAACTTCACCTTCAGCCCTGAGCGCGCGAGCACAAAGCTCTGCCACAAACCCAGGATGCCAGCGCCGACGACGGTGATGCGTTCAGAGGTCATATTTCTCGGGTCAGGCTACGTTCGTCATGCGCATCTCATGCCCATCATGCGCAAAGGACCCCTGCTCTGCCGTCGCCCGTCCCACATCCATCAGTCTCCGAGCGCGGCGCCTTCGCGGCGCGGATCGCTTGCGCCTTCGATACCGTTGGCGCGCCGGATGAGGATATTCAAGCCGGAGTTCATCAGGTCAGGACGGATTTTGTGTCCGCGCTTTTTCAGTTCCAGTCCGATCAGAACCGTTTTCCAGTCGTATTCGATCTCCACGCCGACACCCATGCTGCCGAAATTGGTCAGGGATGTCGCCTCATACGCATCCAGGCGCCAATCGAGAAGTGCGACGAGCGCCTTGGTGACAAAATAAATGATGCGACCACCTCCGGGGGAACCCAGCACGGCGAAAACTTTACCGTTCGCGTCGAAAACGATCGTCGGCGCCATGGTCGAACGTGGGCGCTTGCCGGCCTCCACCCGATTGGCGGCCGGCCGGCCGGCGCTGTCGGTGGGGCGGAATGAAAAATCCGTCAGTTCATTATTGAGCAGGAAGCCGGCCGCCATCACGCCGGAGCCGAATGCCCCCTCAATGGTCGTCGTCATGGCGACGGCGTTGCCCGCCCCGTCGATGCGGGAGATGTGGCTGGTGCCTGGTTGCTCGAGGGTGGTGTCATCGCCGAAGCTGCGTTGGTCGAGGCCAGGCGGCAGGCCGGGCTCCGGCGCTGCCATCGCGGCATTGGGATCGATAAGGGCGCGGCGCTGTTCCAGGTAGGTTCGATCCGTCAGTCCCGACGGCACCGGTACAAATGCCGGGTCGGCCAGATAGCGTGCGCGGTCGGCATAGGCGAGCTTTTGCGCCTCGACGATCACATGCAGCGCGGTGGGGTTCATCTTCTCGTGCGGGGCGCTGCCGAGATTGAAGCCTGCGAGCATGGTCAGGATTTGCGCGATGGCGATCCCGCCCGACGACGGCGGGCCCATACCGCAGACGCGGTAGCTGCGATAAGGCACACACACGGGCGGGCGCTCCACCACCGCATACGAGCGGAGATCGCGCGCGGCCAAATCGCCCGCGAAATTCGGCGCCTTTTCGGTAGCCTCCACAATCTGACGCGCAATGTCACCCGTGTAGAACGCGTCGGCGCCGTGCGTTGCTAGGGCGCGTAAAGTAGCCGCGTAGGCGGGGTTTTTCAGTGGATAGCCGACCGGACGAGCCTGGCCGTTCTCGTCGAAAAAGTAGGCGCGGGCCGCCGCGTCGAAACTGTCCGCCCCCCGCCAACGCAGCATAAACGACAAGCGCGGTGAAACGGGAAATCCACCCGCGGCGAGCGCAATGGCCGGCTCGAACAACCGCGCCCAATCGAGCTTGCCATGAGCGCGGTGGATCGCCTCCAACAGGCGCACAAGTCCCGGTGTGCCGATGCTGAGGCCAGAATGAACCGCCGTGTCGAAGGGGATGGGCGATCCATTCCGCAAAAAGCGATCAGGTTTGGCGGCGGCTGGCGCCGTCTCGCGACCATCGTAGGTGCGAAGTTCGCGTCCGGCGTCATCCCAGTGCAGCACAAACGCTCCTCCGCCCAGGCCCGAGGACTGTGGTTCGACCAGCCCCAGGACAAGTTGAGCCGCGATTGCGGCATCGACCGCAGAGCCTCCTTGGCGCAGAATCTCGCGGCCGGCCTGCGAGGCGATCGCGTTGGCGGTCGAAATCATGTGGCGGCTGGCATGTTGGGCGGTGCCACCCATCCAGCCTGTCGCTGCCTCTGGCTCGATCAGTCGGCGTTGCGCGAACGCCGCGTTGGCTGAGATAAGCGCCAGCAGGATGCAGACGGCGGCGGTCACACCTGAGCAGAGTGGGGCAGTTGCCGTGCGTTTCATGAGCAGTCCGTGCAGCCTTGCCCTAGTCCCCCCACGAGCCTTTGAAATGCCCGAGCGCGAGGATGGATCCCGATGCCTGGAAAGCTGACTCAACGCAAGCCGGTTCGTCGAATTACGATGTCTGTCGCGTGGGCCGCTGGCGGTCTGGCAGGGTTCCTTGCCGGTCAGTACGCTGCGGCCGAGCAAGCCGCGCGGATGAGCCTGCTACCTCTCATGAAATCCGGGCGCACGGTGGTTGGTGAGCAGATCCGCTACCCGGCGGAGCAGCCTTCAGAAGTGACGGCGGTGATCGTCACCCTTGCGCCCGGTGCCGAGACAGGCTGGCACACCCATGATGTGCCGACATTCGGGTACGTGCTCGAAGGCGAATTGCGTGTCGCCTACCGCGATGGTTCCGTTCGCCACTTTCGTGCCGGCGATGCCATCCTCGAAGCCATGTCGGTGGCGCACAACGGCCGCAACACCGGCGACGGGCCCATGCGCATTCTGGCGATTTCGATTGGGGCGAGCGGCATACCCACCTCGCGCCCATGCGCAGCGTGTTGATGCAAAGCCACGCGATATTTGCCTCGGATGAATTCGTTGGCCTGCAGGCCGTCTTCGCGCAGAACGTTGCCCTGCCTTGGCGCAAGCGACGCGCGGCGCCATGGCAGGGCACGGTGTGCTCGGCGGTGGGTTATTTCTTCACCGTCACTTTGAAGCTCAGTTCGGCCGCCTTCTTCTCACTGCCGGTGCGCGTGATCGTCTGACCACACTTGTAGGTCTGCGCGAAGCCCGTGATGCGGCACTTGCGTGTGTCCACGGCGAAATCGAGATCCCGCTTGTTGCCCAGACGGTTGATGTCAACCTTGTCATCGACGCTGACGTCCTTGTCGAAGATTTCGACCTTCACGTCGTACTTGCCCGGTTTGACTTTTTTGGAGATCTGCCAGTTGGGCGTGATCTCGGCGTTCTGGCGCACGAACGGCGTGTTCTGCCTGTCGCCGTCGATGGTCACGCGGGCATAAAAATCGCCCCTGGAGAAGTTGTCGATGCGGTCGGCGGCTTTCACCTTCTCGATGGTGACTGTGATCTCATGCAGCGTTTCAGCAGCCGCGATGGTGGGCGTGAGGGCAACGGCAGCGAGGGGAATGGCCGCAAGCGCAGCAGCCAGGGCGGGGAATTTTTTCATGGTTGGTGGACTCCAGGACAACACGGACACAACGCACGCCTCGAGCCGCATCCGCTCCGCCGGAAGTCGGACAGAGGCGCATCACACGGCGTCGCCAGCGGAAAGAGAGTATCAAAAAAATTTCATTGCCGAGTCCGCGTGCTCGACGGTTCCCGTTCGATCGTGGCGAATGAGACACACGGCGTATGCGGCGCAATCCGCGCGTCCTGCCGCGATGTGGTTGCGTCAACCTGTGAATTTCCGCACGAGACCGAGAAACCGGCCGCCGATACCGCCGTCCAGAGGAGCGCTGCTGCCATCATGACCGGCCGCGGCGCGCATTTGGCGGGCAAGATCCTGCAATCTCTCAGCGAACTCCTCGACGTCCTCGGTTTCAACCAAGTCGGCCGCGATCGTCTCGGCGGCGTGCGCCGCATCGAGCAAGGCGAGGCGAAAGCGGTTGACTTCAGCAGGAATGTCGCAACCTCGAGTGTGTGGGCGCGGATTGCGGCATCGTTTAACCCGTCTGTCCCACTGGCCCGAAAAACCACAATCAAACGTTCGCAAGTTGGATGAATCTTCTTCAAAATTCGTGTTGCCGCATTCGGGGCATTTGTTGAAGGCCATGATCGCGCCTCACCACCAGCCACGTGCTCAAGGAACTTGCGTGCGTCCCGCCGATTTGCTCAGTGAAGCGCATGACCAAAGCGACTTCAACGGATCTGATAGCGGCCGACCCAGGGCGGCTCGCGCAAACACGCGTGTGGGTGTTCGACCTCGACAACACGCTCTACCCGGCCGAATGCAACCTGTTCGCCCAGGTCGACCGGCGCATGGGCGAGTTCATCGCGCGCGAGCTTGGTGTGCCTTACGAACACGCCCGCCATTTGCAAAAGAGCTACTACCGTCAATTCGGCACCACTTTGGCGGGCCTGATGCGCGTCCACAAGATGGCGCCCGAACCCTTCCTCGATTACGTGCACGACATCGATCTCTCCGTCGTGCCCGAGGCGCCGGAACTGCGCGCGGCGCTGAGTGCCTTGCCCGGTCGCAAGCTGATTTTCACCAACGGGTCGCGCCGGCACGCTGAGCGTGTGGCCGACAAGCTTGGTGTGCTTGATCTGTTTGAGGGCATCTCCGACATCGCATCGTGCGGTTTCTCGCCCAAGCCTTCGGCCGAGGCGTTCGATGCGATGATCGCCCATCATGGCGTAGCTGCCCAAGAGGCGGCGATGTTCGAGGACCTGCCGCAGAATCTCGAGGTCCCGCACGCGCTTGGCATGGCGACCGTGCTCGTTTGGTCGGCCTACGTCGACCACCCGGCGCATGCTGCTATGCGGTCGTGGCGTGCGCTTCCCGACCATGTCCACCACATGACGGATGACTTGACCCAATTCCTCGCCCGCGTAGTGGAGCCTATCGGCGAGGCGTCAGGCGGCGAACCTGTCGCATTCGGCTCACTGTCACCGAACACCGTGGAACGGTGATCGCGCCTCGTGCGGGCGCGCGCTCAGCGAGACAGTCGGAACTGGGCAGAGCTGCCGGCGGGGCTGGAGATCGACACGTTCTGCACGTTTCCGGAGACTGTTACCGTGATCGTGCCGTCGACCTTGAATTCTTCATTGTAGAAGCTGCCCGTGTAGCGGTTTTCGCCGACGTTGGTCAGTGTCGCGGATTGTTCGATCTTGCCGGATGCGCTGGCGCAGCGCGCATCGACGACATAACTGTCCGCACCGCGCTTCTTGAAATGGGCGCGGCAGCGCGCCGCTTCGCGGGCGCCCGAGGGAAACGTCACCGATCCGCCACCGCTCCAGGCGCCGTCGAGAGCAAGCGGACCCGCCGCTGCGGACTCCGGAACCAGGGCAAGAGCGAGCAAAGCCAGAGCACCGCCGATTCTGTGGACCAGCCATGCCCGGGCCTGTGCACGAACAGAATTTTTTTCAACAAAATCAGAAACAAGAGTGGTACGAGCCATTGCTGGTTTCCCTTGGTCGCGCAGTTGCAAGCCCGGCGAGGCAGTTTAAAGCATACCAGAAATCGTGTCTGCGGTCAGCCGGGTACAGCGGGAGGTTGTCACAACGGGGCCTCCTCAGCCGCGGCCCTCATATGGCATTGCTGTCGCTTTCAAAGTCATGAACAACACATTGGCATCGAGCGGCAGCGTCGCAATGAAGAGCACCGCATCGGCGACATGCGCCACGTCCATACGCGGTTCAGGGCGGATGGAGCCGTCCGGCTGGAGGATGCCTTTGGCCATCGGCTCGGTGAATTCGGTCGCGGCATTGCCGATGTCGATCTGAGAACAGGCGATGCGATGGGCACGGCCGTCTAAGGCGATGGAGCGGGTCAACCCGGTGATGGCGTGCTTCGTCGCGGTATAGGGTGCCGAATTTGGTCTTGGAACGTGGGCCGAAATCGATCCGTTGTTGATGATGCGGCCGCCCTTGGGCGTCTGGGCCTTCATCATTCGGATGGCTGCCTGCGCGCACAAGAACGCGCCGTTCAAGTTGACGTCGATGACAGCTTTCCACTCGTCAAACGTCAAGTCCTCAAGCGGTTTGGGCGCGGCCCAGGTACCTGCATTGTTAAAGAGGATGTCGAGACGGCCAAAGGCTTCCTTGGTGCGCGCAAAGAGGGCCTTCACGGATACGGGATCGGCGACATTGGTGGCTATGGCCAAGGTGGGGCAGCCAGAGGCCAGGGCGGCCGTCTCATCGAGTTCTGGCTTGCGACGCCCCGCGAGCACGACGCTGAAGCCGTTTTGGGCGAGCTTGACGGCGACGGCGCGACCGATGCCGCTTCCGGCTCCTGTGACGATCGCGACGCGTGGTGTTGAAACGTGTTCGTCCGTCATTGCGGCGTCCGCCGTGTGGTTCTCGTGTCGTTGATCGGACGGGCGTCAGGTCAGCGCGTGGGCACCGGTGTCTCCCCGCGATAATCGTAAAAACCCCGGTTTGTCTTGCGTCCGAGCCACCCGGCCTCGACGTACTTCACCAACAGCGGACATGGGCGATATTTCGAGTCGGCAAGGCCCTCGTAAAGTACCTGCATCACGGCGAGACAGACGTCGAGGCCAATGAAGTCGGCAAGCTCAAGCGGACCCATGGGGTGATGCGCGCCGAGCTTCATGGCCTTGTCGATGGCTTCGACCGTGCCCACGCCCTCATAGAGCGTGTAGATGGCTTCGTTGATCATCGGCAACAGAATGCGATTGACAATGAACGCCGGGAAATCCTCGGAAACCGCGGTCTTCTTGCCCAAATTTTCCACGAACCGGCGAGCCGTCTGAAACACATCATCTTCGGTTGCGATGCCGCGAATGAGCTCAACAAGCTCCATCAGCGGCACCGGATTCATGAAATGCATGCCGATGAAGTGCTCGGGCCGGTCCGTGGTTGCCGCCAGGCGGGTGATGGAAATCGAAGACGTGTTAGTCGCAAGTAGGGCTTCCGGCTTCAGCCGAGGGCACAGATCGGCGAAAATCTTGCGCTTGATGGACTCGTCTTCCGTTGCCGCTTCGATCACCAGATCGCATCCCGCAATTGCGTCGAGGTTGGCTGCTGCCGTGATCCGCTGCAAGGCCTCACCGAGTTGGGCTTCGGTTATGACGCCCTTGTTCACTTGGCGGCGCATGTTCTTTTCGATCAGCCCCAAGGATCGCTCGATCACCTCGGGGCGGATGTCGTTCAACACCACGTTGTACCCCCCGAGCGCCACGACATGGGCGATGCCCGTGCCCATCTGACCGGCGCCGATCACGCCGACGCGCTTGATCGCCGTCACCGGGATGGCGCGAGCTTTCGGTGTGTCGGCCTCGCGAACGGCTACGTCCATGCTGCAACGTCCTTCCCATCTGGGCGCGGATCAGCGCGCCGTGACACTCAAATTCCGGCCTTCTCCAATTCCGCGGCAAACTCGGGGAGCGCCTGGAACAAGTCCGCCACAAGTCCATAGTCGGCGACCTGGAAGATCGGCGCGTCACCATCCTTGTTGATGGCGACGATCACTTTGCTGTCTTTCATGCCTGCCAGATGCTGGATGGCACCGGAAATGCCGACAGCGATGTAGAGCTCGGGAGCTACAACCTTACCTGTCTGTCCGACTTGAAGATCGTTCGGCGCAAAGCCAGCGTCCACCGCGGCTCGCGAAGCACCCATGGCCGCACCGAGCTTGTCGGCGAGCGGCTCGATGTAGGTTTTGAAGTTCTCTGCATTGCCGATGCCGCGCCCGCCGGAGACGACGATGCGGGCCGAGGTCAATTCTGGCCGGTCGGACTTGGACAGTTCCGATCCCTCGAAGGACGAAATGCCGATGGGAGCCGGGGTCGGCACGGTCTCAACGGATGCGGGAGCCGCGGCGCTGCCAGCTGGGGCAAATGATGAGGTGCGCACCGTGATGACATTCTTGGCCTCTCCCGAACGCACGGTCTGTATGGCGTTGCCGGCGTAGATCGGACGTTCAAAGGTATCAGCGGCGACAACCTTGGTGATGTCGGAGATTTGCATCACATCGAGCAGGGCCGCCACCCGCGGGGCGATGTTCTTGCCCGACGCCGTCGCCGGAGCCACGAGCGCGGTGTAATTCGCCATCAGCGGAACGACAAGAGCCGCGACTTCCTCGGCCAGTTGGTGTTCGAGGTGAGCGGCTTCGGCAACGAGCACCTTAGCGACACCCTCGATACGCGCGGCAGCGCCAGCGGCTTCCATGCAGCCGTTCCCTGCAACAAGCACGTGGATATCGCCCGCGAGCTGTCGCGCGGCCGTGACTGCTTTGGCTGTTGCCGAGCCGAGAGCGGTGTTGGTGTGATCGGCGAGAACGAGAACAGTCATCACAAAACCCCCGCTTCCGTCTTGAGCTTCGCGACGAGTTCGCCGACCGACCCGACTTTGATTCCACCTTTGCGTGGCGGCGGCTCACTGGTGGAGAGGATTTGCAGCCGTGGCGCGATGTCGATGCCGAATTGCCCAACGGGCTTCACATCCAGAGGCTTTTTCTTCGCCTTCATGATGTTGGGAAGGGAGGGATAGCGCGGCTCGTTCAAGCGCAGATCGGTGGTGACGACGGCTGGCAGGGCCAGTTTGACGGTCTCAAGACCACCGTCGACTTCGCGCGTGACGTGAACCGTGCCCGCATCGGGTGCAAGTTTTGATGCGAATGTTCCTTGTGGCCACCCCAACAGCGCTGCCAGCATCTGGCCGGTCTGGTTGCAATCGTCGTCGATCGCCTGTTTACCCAGAATGACGAGATCGGGTTTCTCCTCGGCCACGACGGCCTTGAGAAGTTTCGCGACGGACAGCGGTTCGACGATCGCAGCTTCCGGTGTTTCCACGAGGATTGCGCGATCGGCTCCGATGGCCAAGGCGGTGCGCAACGTCTCCTGAGACTTGGAACTGCCAATCGAAACCGCAACGATTTCGCTCGCCGTTCCTCTCTCTTTCAGTCGCACCGCTTCTTCGACAGCAATTTCGTCGAAGGGGTTCATCGACATCTTCACGTTGGCCAGCTCGATCCCGGAGCCGTCCGGCTTGACCCGGATCTTTACGGCATAATCGACGACGCGTTTGATCGCGACGAGTACTTTCATTCCCAAGGCGCTCCCCAAGAGCCCAAAAAAACTGGCGTTGCCGTTCGAATGATCGAGCCTGAGGTGAGACGTTCGGGTGCTGGGCGCGATCACGAAGCATGGGAGTGGTGACCGCGAGGCTCGGCGCCGTTCGGCCCTGGCAGCAGCTCAACCCCTTCGCACATGCGAAATAGCAGCCTAAGTGGCCGCGTGGCTCAAGTCAATTAGCCGATTCGCACCTCAGGACGGGCCATAAACGGGTGACGCTGAGCCTGGAACGCAGAGGAAGAATGAGGGTTCATGTCGAACGCAGGTTGCTGTCGAACAGGGGCACGCCCCGCCGCCGCATGAATAAGATCAACACGGCTCCCGCAATAAGCCCTCCGATGTGTGCCCACCAGGCAATTGGCCCGATGTCTGGGAGCAGGAGCATAATAAATTGCAGTGCGATCCACACTCCAAGGACCGTCGCGGCGGAAAGCCTCAGCGGCAAGAACTGGAAGGCGAGGACCCAAACCCGCACGCGCGGATGCAGCATCAGATAGGCAGCGATGACGCCCGCCACAGC
>JAKALI010000077.1 GCA_021813195.1 Pseudomonadota bacterium | reverse complement strand
CATCCGCCCGGCCATCGTCAAAGCCCGCAACATCACAAAGTCGATCCAGACTGGCGCTGGCGAACTGAAAATCCTCAAGGGCGTGGACCTTGATCTGCGCCCGGGCGAACTGACTTTGCTGATGGGGCCGTCCGGCTCCGGCAAGACGACGCTGCTGTCGATTTTGGGTTGCATCCTAACAGCTACGGGTGGCCAGTTGCAGATCAATGGCGAAGAAGCCGTTGGGCAATCCGCCGAGGGTCTGGCAGATATCCGCCGCCGCAACATCGGCTTCGTCTTCCAGGGCTATAACCTCTTCCCGACTTTGACCGCTCATGAGAACGTGTTGATGGCACTGGATGTGAGGGGCACGAGGGTGCGCGATCCGAACGCGGCAGCGCGCGACGCTTTGATTTCGGTCGGTCTCAGCCATCGCATCGACGCCTATCCCTCGAAACTGTCGGGCGGCGAAAAGCAGCGTGTCGCAATTGCGCGGGCCCTGGCTGGTCATCCGGCTGTGGTACTTGCCGACGAGCCGACAGCGGCCCTCGACAGCGAGAACGGCAAGGCCGTGATGGAACTTCTGAAGCACGTTGCGCAGGATCCCACGCGCGCCGTCCTGGCTGTTACTCACGACCACCGCACGCTGAGCTATGCCGATCGAATTATCCGCATCGAAGACGGACGGATTGTTGCAGATGAACGGCCAAACGCTAAGGTGCATGACGAGCCGGCGGTCGCGGCTCTGGCCGCGTAAAGCCCCGCAATGCGCCGCGCGAAAGCCCGTTCGGGCTGATCCATTGCAGGAATGAATTCCGCCATGATGAAAAACATCGGATTGATCGCTCTGTTGGCACTCGCGGGCCTCGGCACCTATTTGGGCTATCGAGAATTCTCTGGCATTGCCGAAGCGCCCGCGGCGAGTAAGAGCGAGGACATCCCTTGGATCGCGGCGGCTCCTGGTCGCGTTGAACCACGATCCGGAGAAATTCGCATCGGCACGGCGCTGATGGGCCGCGTGACGAAGGTTCACGTCCGCGTCGACGACAAGGTTGAAGAAGGTGAGCTCTTGGTCGAGCTCGACGACGCCGAGGCGCGTGCACGTTTGACATCGGCAGAAACGCAGGCGGAGGCCTTACGCGAGGAACGCGAGAAGCAATTCGCATCGGGCCGTGAAGACGTGCGCAAGGCGGAGGATGCCATCTACTCGGCGGAGCGAGCCGTAACGGGCGCGCGTATTGAGCTTGACTACGCGTTGGCCGCGCGCCGCAGTGGCTCGGGGTCAACCGAAACTGTCGCCGAGGCGCGCAAGCGACTGGCCGAGGCGAACGAGCGTCTTGAGCGCGAGCGCATCCAGTTCGTCAAAGCGCAATCCAAGCCTAATCTTCCGGCCCCCAGCAGCGCAGAGTCCGCTGTAAGCGCCGCGCGTACAGAGGTGCGGATGGCGGAAGCTCTGCTCGACAAAACTCGCATTCGCTCGCCAATTGCTGGAACCGTTCTGCAAGTCCATGCCAAGGTGGGCGAAATTGTTGCGCCAAGTCCCGAGGCTCCCCTGGTCGTTGTCGGCGATATGAGCGCCGTACGAGTAAAAGCCGAAGTGGACGAAGCGGACATTTCCAAGATCTCGGCAGGCCAAAGCGTATTCGTCCGCTCCCTCAGCTTCCCTGGACAGGAGTTCGAGGGCAAAGTGGCGAGCCTCGCCCCGACGTTGGCCCAACCCCGCATCGGCCCGCGCGGCCCCCGGCGCGCGAATGATGTCGAAGTTCGCGAGGTCACGATCGACATGGATGGGAATGTCCCACTCCTGCCTGGAATGCGTGTCGACGCGTTCTTCCGCAAATAAGCGGTCATCCCGTCGGGGCCTTCCTTACACACCCTGAACTGTGGCCACGCGCCGAGCTTGGACGCTGCGGCGCTTTGCATCGTGATTTTTCCCGCCTTGAGCCCTAATTGCGTCACATGAACTTCATCTTATCTGTGTCACGCGGAACAGCGAAGAGCGACGAATTCCGCCATGCTTCTTTCATCGGCCTCACCGTGCGCTCAGCGCACAGCAACTCGGACCGCTCGAAGGGAGCACATGACACATGCTCGGACAAGTCGTGAAGTTCGTTGAACATTTGCAACAAGGCGTGATCGTCGCCGAAGACGGCGAACGCTTCCGCTTTTCCTGTGCACAGTTGTACAATCCTCACCAGTTGGCGGTGGGTGTCGAGGTAGACTTCCTCGTCGAATCGCGGCGACCTCACGACATTGTGGCCCTCTGTGGGTCGGCGTGGTCCGCATTCGGCGACTGCACCTGAAACCTGAGATGGAGAGACGTTGATGCCTTCTCAGTCCGCAATCGAACCGATGTTCGCAGCGATCGATCCTACGGACGTTGCACCGGTGTCCGTCCGCGAACTCGCAACGGCCTTGAAGGTCCTCAGCGAGGACGGTCGCGCTCTGGAACGCGCCGCCGATTGGACAGAAGACGATTTCCGCCGGGTCGAGCAAGTCTTCTGGCAGCGATGCGGGCGCGACCGCCAGCGCAAAGTCGCGGCACTCGTGCGATTGCGGTGCCTCGTGGAGGTGTGTCGCGCGCGCGCGATGCGAAACCTGATGGCGGAGCACGGTGCCGCATGCGTAGCGGCGATCCTCGCGACAGCGGCCACCATGCGCTTGAACATCGCCGTCGGTTTCAGCCCCGTCAAACTGGGGTGCGCTGTGCGCGATGCGCTCTCATCGCAAGACGAGAGCGCGATGGGGGCAGCAGCCTGAGGCCACCATAGGTCCAGGCCTGGAATGATGCGCGCCATGATGATCCAGATTTCATCGTTGCGCGTACCCTTACCATGAACACATCGCTAGCTCTCATTCTTTCGTTTCTCGCCGTATTCCTACCGGCTCTCGGAGCCTTAATCTGGGCGATGACCGAAGTCAGCCGGTAGGATTGTTAGGTCCATAGGGTTGAGTGGACCGTCAGATTAATCGTCATTTGATGCCATCACGTTGGCAGCCTGATGCCGGCCCTCAGCTCTTCAGCTCGCTTTGAGCAGGCAGGCCAGCCCTGCTACGTCCTCCGCTCGAATAGGCTCGTTAAGCGCGAACTGGGCCTGAAATGGCACGACCACGTCGGCGCGCCGCGACCCCGCTTCGTAGACATCACCGCTGAGTGCCTCGATAACGATGAACCGCTTTTCGATAGTGCCGTCGGAATAGCGCACCTCCAATTTGAGTGTGATGCGCTCAGTGCCGGCTGGCCGTTCGCCAATCAACAGATCAGGCGCCACACGATGAAGCCAAGTCGGCAGTCGCGCTCCGTCGGCGGGCAACACGCGAACTTGCTCAATCTGCGGACCATCGGCTGACTGGACGGACGTTGAGATCTGCACGATGAGCGTCCGCGCCCGCACCAGCGCCTCGATGACGAGTTGGTCACGCGCCGTGATCCCGCCATCGCGGCCCACGAGATCAAGCCGCAACGAGAATCCTGTCAGTCCGTCCGGTCCTTCCGTGGCCAGCTGACGACCAAACCCGAGCTGTGTCAGCCGCGCAGCGATGGACCACACGCGCGATTTATCGACAACATCGACGGAGCCCCGATATGAGCCGTCGACGCCGGCCTCACGGTTTAGACCACCCGCCCAGGCGACAGCCGAGCTGACGGCCCCGTCCGTTCCAATCGATCTACTCAGCCCACCGAGCGAGCCCAGTTCATTGATGGCATCGAGCAAAACCGGCGAAACGTCGTGCAACCGCAGCGTCGGCATAGTCGGCATAGTTGTGCCCACGCCTCGGCTTTCGGCATCGTTCACCTGAATATGTGGAGGCTCTTCGACCGTAACCAAAACAGTCGCCGTGGCGGTTCCACCGTTCCCATCGCTGATCGTATAGGTGATGACGTCCGTGCCCGAAAAGCCCGGTGCCGGCATATACCGCAACTTGCCATCGGACAGGATCGTCACATGACCGCGGCCGGCAGTTGCGGCAATCACCCGCAAGCGATCTCCATCTTGATCACGATCGTTTGCTAGGACGTCTACGATCCCGGGACGATCGGCCTTGACTGTAAGAGCATCGCTAATCGCGATTGGAGCATTCATTCCAACGAACGAATAGGTCGTCGGAGCCGAGGTGTTACCCGCGTCGTCCGTTTGCGCGGCCGACACGGTGCCTGAGGTCTGCGGCGTCGCGCTGGTGATGGCGTAGCTGCCATCCGGCTGCACTTCCGCGCTGGCCGTCGAGCCATCAGGGAACGTGACGGTGACAGCCGAGCCCGGCTCACCCGTACCCGACACAGTCAACGTGCCGTTCGCGTTCTGCGTCACGCTGCCAACCGTCGGCGCGAGCGGCGGATTCATATCCGCAAACGTCGCGGTCGCCGTCTCCGTGTTCGCGGCGACGTCCGTCTGACTCACCGACACGGTGCCGCTTGTCTGCGGCGTGGCGCTCACCGCGCTATAGGTGCCATCGGGCGCCACCGTCGTGGTTGCGCTCGAGCCATCCGGGAATGTGACCACAACCGTGGCACCGGGCTCACCGGTCCCGCTGACAGTCAGTGTGCCATTGGCACTCTGAGTGGGTGGCGCGATGATCACGGGCTCGGTCACGCCGGTCACCGTCATCGAGACAACGGCGCGCGCGAAGCCGCCTGCGCCGTCGCTCACCTGATAGACGATCGACGTCGTGCGGCTTTGGCCCGTGGCCAAGTCGCGGAAGTCGCCCGCGGGATTGAACGAGATGCTGCCGTTAGCGTTGACCGTGAAGAGGCCGCCGTGTGAACCCGCGACGGCCGCCCCGACGCCGGCGCCATCGGCATGGGCATCGAGTGCCGCCACATCCGAGCCCGCCGCAATGCGCGTGACGGTGAGCGCATCGCCGTCGATGTCGCTGTCGGCGCCGTGGCCATTGTTGGCGAAGACGCTGCCGGTGAAGGCGGCGCTTTCGCTGGTCGTCAGCGCGTCGTTACGCGCCACCGGCGCGTCGTTGACGGGCGCCACGGCCGTGAAGGCCAAAAGGCCGGTGCTCACCGCGCTGCCGTCGGTGACCGTGTAGGTCACGCTCGGCACGGGACCGTTGTAGTCGGCGACCGGGGTGAACGTGAAATTGCCGTTGGCGTGCACGATGAGCGTGCCAATGCCCGGGATCGTCGCCGTGGCGCCGGCCGCGAATGTGCCGACGCCCGTGATGGCGAACTGGGTCACGCTCAGCGCATCGCCGTCCACGTCGCTGTCGTTGGCGAGCACGTTGCCGCTGACGGGGGTGTCTTCCGTCACGGCAACGGGCCCGTCGCTCGCGGCGGTTGGCGCGTCGTTGACCGGCGTCACCGTGATGTTGAAGGCGCCAGAGGCCGTGCCGCCATGACCATCGCTGATGGTGTAGGTGATGGTCGGCACCGCGCCGTTATAGTCGGGATGCGGATTGAAGCTGTAGCTGCCGTTCGCGTTGATCATCAGGGTGCCGATGCCATCGATGATGGCGATCGAACCCGGTGTGTAGACCGTCGGATCTCCGGCGATCTGGAACCCAGTCAGCGTGAGCGGGTTGCCTTCAACGTCCGTGTCGTTGGCCAAGAGCCCCGAGGCCGCGCCGACAGCAAGGGTGGAGCCTTCAGCCATTGTACGGTTATCGGTGTTCGCGATGGGTGCGTCGTTGACGGGCACCATCGTGAACTGCAGCGTCGATGTGGCGCTTCCACCATTGCCGTCCGAGACGGTGTAGGTGATGGCCGGCACGGCGCCTGCATAGTTGGCGGCAGGCGTGAAGGTGTACGTGCCGTTCGCGCTAATGGTCAGCGTACCAACGCCCGCAATGGTGTAGGGCGTGCCGATCGAGAATGGCCCCTGCTGCCCGGCAACCGAGAACGCGGACACGCTGAGGGTATCGCCATCGACGTCCGAAGCGTTGGCGAGCAGGTTGCCGCTCACCGGCGTATCCTCCGTCACGCTTGGCGTCTCGCTGGCATCGACCGGTGCGTCGTTGACGGGCACCATCGTCACTTGCAGCGTCGATGCCGCGATTCCGCCGTTGCCGTCGGAGACCGTGTAAGTGATGGCCGGCACCGCGCCCGCGTAGTTGGCGGCGGGCGTGAAGGTGTAGTTGCCGTTCGCGCTAATGGTCAGCGTACCAACTCCCGCAATGGTGTAGGGCGTGCCGATCGAGAATGGCCCCTGCTGCCCAGCAACCGAGAACGCGGACACGCTGAGGGTATCGCCATCGACGTCGGAGGCGTTGGCGAGCAGGTTGCCGCTTACCGGCGTGTCCTCCGTCACGCTCGCCGTCTCACCCGCATCGACGGGCGCGTCGTTGACTGCGGTGATCGAAAGCGTCAGCGTCGAGGTGTCGGTTCCGCCCTGGCCATCGGAGACGGTGTAGGTGATTGCCGGCACGGCGCCGTTGAAGTTGGTGGCAGGTGCAAAGTTGTAGCTGCCGTTGGCTTGCAGCGTGATCGTACCCACACCCGCGATCACGTAAGGTGCGCCGACCGTGAACGGCCCCACTTGGCCCGCGATCGAGAACGCAGACACACTGAGGGTATCGCCGTTTGCGTCGGTGGCATTGGCGAGCAGGTTGCCAGACGCCGTCGTGTCCTCGTTGACCGAGACGGTCTCGTCACCATCGACGGGGGGCGTATTGGGCACGGCCATACCGATGCGCGCGAGCGTCGAGTAGACGCCCGTGCCGTTGCCCGCGCCATCCCATACGCCGACCCAACCCGCGACGAACGACTGCTCGCCCGTGGCGATGAGCGTGAAGTTGTCCCAGTCGAAGCGGTCGTCGCCGCTGACGCGGTTGTAATCCCCATTGGAGAGCCGCATTTCGTTCGTCACCGCGCGGCCTGAGCTGTCGAACACGCGCGCCTTCAGATCGCCGTCGCCGGTGTAGGCATCGACCCATGCGGCAACGAAGCGACCATCTGTGCCCGGCAGCGCGATGATTTTCGGCGGGCCAAGGTAGGCCTGCTGGGTGGTGAGCGCATCGTTGATCCGAATGTCGGCCGCCACCGTGAAGCCGGGTGTGCTCGGCGAGAGGCTCGGATCGATGATGGTGAAGCGCGGCTCGTGTGAGCCGGGCGCGTTGGCATGGCTGCGCACATAGCCCACCACGAGGCGGCCATCGCCGAGCTCGGTGATGGTCACATGCGGGGCGTCGTAAACGCCTGTGCCATCGACGGCGAGGCTGCCCACGGCAAACTCGTCGGTCGCGCTCGTGCCGTTGGCATTGAAGATGCGCCCGCGCATGACCATCGAGGTGGCATCGTCGCTGCCGCCGTCGCGCACCCACACGGCCATGAAGCGGCCGTCCGAGAGCGCCGTGATGACGGGCGGGCTCTCGTAGGTCGTCACGTCGGACTGCTGCATCTCGACGTCCAGGGCGACGAAGTAGTTATACCAACCCACGGTTTGGGACGGATTGATGATCGAGAACACCGGCTCATCGCCGCCGGTGTTCGACGTGTTGCGCACGAAGGCCACGACCACGTTGCCGCCGGCAAGCTGCGTGGCGGTCAGCGCGGGCACATCATAGGCATCCCAGCCGTCGACCGACCACGTGCCGATCTGGAATTCGCCCGACTCTGCTGTTCCGTCGGCGTTGAAAAAGCGCGCCTGCACGGCCATGTTCGTGCCGTTGTCTTGCAGCGCGTTGCGATACCAGATGACCATGAAGCGGCCATCGGCAAGCGCGAGCGTCGTCGGCGGGCTCTCGGCGCCCGACGCGTTCGCCTGATCGGCCATGACGTCTTGAGCGACGACGAAGCCCGGCGCCCCCGGCGCCACCGACGGATCGAGAACGGTGAAGACCGGCCGCTCCATCTGCGATGAGTTGTTGGCGTAGCTTCTGAGCCAGCTCACGACGACGCGGCCGCCCGCCAGCACGTCCACATCGAGGTTGTCGACGTCATAACCATCCGTTCCATCGACCGCGAGCGTGCCGATCTGGAACTGGCCGCTGGCAGGCAAGCCATCGGCGCCATAGATGCGGCCCTGGATGGTCATCGTGGTGTTGTCGTCGCTCGTGGCGTTGTTCGACCACACGAAGAGCAGTCGCCCGTCGTTGAGCTGGACGATCTTGGGCGGCGACTGGTCGCCTGCGGTGTGCTGGTTGACGAGGCCAGGAACGGCGGGCGTCAGCGGCTCGAGATCGCGCAACTCGACGATCGAGGTGAAGGCGCCGGTGCCGTTGCCGTCGTTGACCGCGACCCAGCCGATGGCGAAGGTGTTTGCGTCGATGGCGGTGAGTTGCACAGCGTCCCAATCGAAGCTGTCGTTGCCGCTGACGATGTCGAGGCCGTTGATGGTGATCTGCCGTTCGGTGGAAATCGGTCGCCCTGCGCTGTCAAAGGCGCGCACGATGAGATGCCCGTCTCCGCCGTTGGCGTTGAACCAGGCCGCGACGAAGCGGCCGCCCGCGCCGGGCAACGCCAGGAGTTTCGGCGGACCCATGTGCGGGTGTGCAGCCGTGATGTCGTTGTTGATGCGAACATCGGCTGCAACGGTGAAGCCGGATTGGCTCGGCGCCAGAGCAGGATTGATGATCGTGACGTAAGGCTGCTCGGCACCTGAGATGCTGCCAGAGCTCTGCACGAAGCCAATGGCGACGCGGCCGTCGGCAAGCGCGGTGATCGAAAATGTCGGCAGATTGTAGCCATCGAAGCCGTCGACGGTGAGGCTGCCTACGGCGAATTCGTCGGTCGCGGGCGTGCCATTGGCGTTGAAGATGCGCCCGCGCATGACCATGGAGGTGAGGTTGTCGGAGGCGCCGTCGCGCACCCACACCGCCATGAAGCGGCCATCCGCAAGCGCCGTGATGACCGGCGGGCTCTCGTAAGTCGTCACGTCCGTCTGCTGCATTTCGACGTCTTGAGCGACGATGAAGCCTGGCATGCCTGGCGAAATGCTCGGATTGATGATGGCGAACACCGGCTCATCGGCGCCGGGGTTGCCTGTAGACCGGACCCAGGCAACGACGACTTGCCCGCCTGCCGTCTGCGTCGCGGTCAGGTTCGGCACATCGTAGCCATCGAAACCATCGACCGCCCAGGTGCCGATCTGGAACTCGTTCGTCGATGGGGCTCCGTTGGCGTTGAAGATGCGCGCGCGCACCACCATAGATGTGAGGCCGTCGTCGAGGCCGTTGCGATACCAGATGACCATGAAGCGGCCATCGGCAAGCGCCACCGTGGTCGGCGGGCTTTCCCATGTCGTAACATCGTTCTGCTGCGCCTCGACGTCTTGGACGACGACGAAGCCCGGCGCTCCCGGCGCGACGGATGGGTTGATGATCGTGAACACGGGCTCGTCGCCGCCGGCGTTGGCGAAGCTCCGCTGCCAGCTCACGACCACATTGCCGCCGGCGAGCACATCGATGTCGAGATGGTCGACGTCATAGCCATCGGCCCCATCGACCGCGAGCGTGCCGATCTGGAACTGCGCAGAAGCCGGGGTGCCGTTCGCATTCAGCAAGCGGCCCTGGATGGTCATCGTGGCCGTATCGTCGGCGAGCGCGTTGTTCGACCATACGTAGAGCAAGCGGCCATCATTGAGCTTGACGATCTTCGGCGGCGACTGGTTGCCCGTTGTGTTTTCAGCAACGCTTGCTGGCATCGTCGCCTCAGGCGAGGAGAGCGCCACGATCTCGGCCCGTGTGCGGAAGACGCCGGTGCCGTTGCCATCGTCCACGCCAACCCAGCCGATCTCGATCCGATCACTGCCGATGGCGCGCACGGTGACATTGTCCCAGTCGAAGCCATCAAATCCGCTGACGAGGTTTTTCGGCGTCGTGGTGATTTGCTGTTCGGCCGTGAGGGGGCGGCCCGCGGAATCAAACACGCGTGCGCGCAGATGCCCATTCGACGCCCACTCGTCGACCCACACGGCCGCAAAGCGTCCGCCAGGCAACGCGGCGATCAGTGGCGGATGGGCGTGGGCTGCGGCGGCGGTGGTGGAGATGTTGATCTGCGCGTCGCGTGCGACGATGAAGGCTGGATCGCTCGGGCTCTTGGACGGATCAAGAACCGTGAAATGCGGGTCGCTGCGCAAGCCGCTGCCGGTCCCCTCGAATTTGACGAAGCCGAATACAACGCGGCCATCATCAAGCTGCGTCAGCGAGAACGTGCTGGTGTCGAAGGGGTCGTACCCATCGACGGCGAGGCTCGTGAGGCTGAATTCGCCCGTTGCCGGCGTACCATTGGCATTGAAGATGCGACCGCGCGCTTCCATGCTCGCGTCGTCGTTCGCCCCGTTCCTCACCCACGCCGCCATGAAGCGGCCGTCCGAGAGCGCGGTGATGACCGGCGGGCTTTCGTAGGTCGTCGCGTCGGTCTGCTGCATCTCGACGTCTTCAGCGACGATGAAGCCCGGCGCACCTGGCATGATCGACGGATTGATGATGGCAAACACCGGCTCGTCGCCACCGGTGTTCGAAGTGTTGCGAACGTAAGCCACGACAACGTTGCCGCCAGCGAGCTCCGTCGCCGTCAGGTTCGGGACGTCGTAGCCGTCGAAGCCGTCCACGGCCCACGTGCCGATGGCGAACTCGTTGGTGGCAGCCAAACCGCTGGCATTGAAGATGCGCGCCCGCACCATTAGCGTGGTGCCGTTGTCGTCGAGCCCGTTGCGGTACCAGATGACCATGAAGCGGCCGTCAGCGAGCGCCACTGTTGTCGGCGGGCTTTCCCACGTGGTGACGTCGTTCTGCTGCGCTTCGACATCTTCGATGACGACGAAGCCCGGCGCACCCGGCGCCACCGATGGGTTGATGATGGT
>JAKALI010000944.1 GCA_021813195.1 Pseudomonadota bacterium | reverse complement strand
TAAACACACGGTTGACGAGACGGTTCTGGAGACGCTTCATTCGGTGCGTACGCTCCTTGGGATGGAAGTGGCATTTATTTCGGAGTTCAAGGGCGGCCGCCGAATCTTCCGCCACGTCGATTCTGATAACAGCGAGATCCCCGTCCAAGTAGGCGCTTCCGACCCGCTCGAAGACAGCTACTGCCAGCGGGTGGTCGATGGGCGCCTACCAGAGTTGATTCAGGACGCAAGGCGGAACCCTGAAGCCCTCACGCTGCCGGCTACGGAATTCATTCCAGTGGGCGCCCACCTTAGCGTGCCGATTCGCTTCGGTGATGGCCACATATATGGCACGTTCTGCTGTTTCAGCCGCACCGCCGATCACACCTTGAACGATCGCGATATCAGGGCCATGCGCCTCTTCGCGGATGTAACCGCCAAATACATCGAGGAGCAGGTGGTCGAAGAAAATCTTCGCCAAGAGCTTATGGATCGGCACGAAGCAGTTCTGAAGGGCGAACGCTTCGCCATCGTCTACCAGCCCATTGTAGACATCGCCCGCGGGAGAGTTATCGGCTATGAAGCCCTGACGCGATTCTTGGACGAGCCCATTCGAACTCCTGATGCGTGGTTCAAGGAGGCCGCTCAGATCGGTCTCCAAGAAGAGCTTGAATTGGCCGCGATCAGAAAAGCATTACGTGGGCTATCCCATTTCCCCGATGACACCTACCTTTCCATCAACGCCTCCCCAGAAACCATTCTCGCGGGCGCGCTCGATTCAGCGCTCGTCGGACATCCTTATGAGCGTCTCATGTTGGAAGTCACCGAGCACGTCTCGGTCGATGACTACTCTCGGATCACGGCCATTCTGGAGCCGATGCGAAAGCGCGGCCTTAGGCTGGCAATCGATGATGCCGGCGCCGGCTTCGCGAGTTTCAGGCATATCCTCAAGCTGAAGGCAGATGTGATAAAGCTCGACAATAGCCTCATCCGACAGATCGACACGAACACAAGTAGCCGAGCGTTAGCCGCGGCACTTGTCCGATTTGCAGAAGAAACGGACAGCAAGGTTGTCGCAGAAGGTGTCGAAACCGAAGCCGAGCTAAATGCCTTACGCGATCTGAGAGTCAACAACGCCCAGGGGTATTTGTTGGGGCGCCCCGCCCCGATAGAAATATGGCGGCAAGGCAGGCAAGGTGGTTTCTTGAATAGTCACTGACCGGCAGCCTTGCAAGCGCCCTCCCGACCCTGGTTTGTTTGTCGTCGCCTCAGCCATCGAACCGGTGAACTGATCCAGGCGCTGGAGAGTGAAGGTGCGAAACAGCCTGTTGTCCACAGTCCCGGCGGATTGCTTTCTTGCTGGCGAGGGTCCCGGAAGTATCCCGAGAGGCGGAAACGAAAACGGCCCGCATCGCTGCGAGCCGCTTGTTTTCTTGGTGGGTCGGGCGAGATTCGAACTCGCGACCAACGGATTAAAAGTCCGCTGCTCTACCGACTGAGCTACCGACCCCGACAAAGCGCGAAATTATACCGAGGGTCCGCGCCCAGGGAAAGGGGGTGATGCACTCCGCCGCGCTCCTGCGGGCGCTATCCGGCTCGAAAAAGCCGCGCCGCAGCAAGCCTTGGAGTAAACTTGGCCGAGATTTTCCTCTTGCCGCCCCATGGATACCCCCTTCCTCCCCCACAACGATCTGGAAAAACAGCTAGTCGCCGTACATGCCGGCGAATTGTCCACCGACGCATTCATGAGCCGCCTGCTCGACGAACAGGTCTTTATGCCGGTACAGGATGAGAAGAACGTCATCAAGGGCTTTCAGCGCAGCACCCAGGCCCAGCCCCTGGTGGTGGAAGACGAGGATGGCACCCGCATCCTCGTGCTCTTCACCAGCCCGGAGCGCGCCAAGCCCTTCCTGGAAGACTTCCCCGATTTCCGCGGCGGCTTGCTGGTTGAGTTTGCCTGGGTGGTACGCCGCCTCGGCGGCGGTTTTCCCGTCTCCCTCAACCCGGGCCTGGACGTGGGCCTGGACTTCGATGCCGACATGATCGCCCAGATGTTCGCCGCCCTGCCGCCGGAAGGCAGGGCCTGAAGTGCCCGCAGCGGCGCTCGCCGAACTGGACCGAGCGCTTGGCCCTGGACGCGTACTGCATGACGATGCCACGCTTGCGCTGTATTCCAGCGATGAGACTCCACGCTGCATAACGCCCCTTGGCGTTGTCTTTCCCACCTCTCACGAGCAGGTGGTTGCGCTCGTCCACGTCGCGCGCGCGCACCGGCTGCCCTTGGTCGCGCGCGGCGCGGGATCAGGCAATGTCGGTGGCGCGCTTCCGGTTGCAGGCGGCCTCGTCGTGAGTTTCGAGTGCATGAACAGGATTTTGGAGTTCAGCCCGCTCGACCGCCTCATGCGCGTGGAGCCCGGAGTGGTGACGCAAGACATCGACCATCTTGCACGCAGCGAGGGCTTGTTCTATCCGCCCGATCCGGGCAGTTCGCCTTACTGCCGCATGGGCGGCAGCCTCGCCATG
>JAKALI010000943.1 GCA_021813195.1 Pseudomonadota bacterium | reverse complement strand
ACGACGGATGAGGAGCGCGTTGATCGCATTACTTGTGAGCACCGCTTCAACATTGATCTGCTTGCGGAACGCCTCATCGCGGTTACGCACTGGATACGCGAGAATCCTTTGACCAAGTCGCTCAAGGTTGCGTATTTTGGCGCCAGCACCGGCGCCGCCGCGGCTTTTGTCGCGGCTGCGGCGCTTCCCGGCAAGATTGCGGCGGTCGTTTCCCGGGGCGGACGACCAGATCTTGCGGGCGAGGCCCTCGGCAAGGTACGCGCTCCGTCTCTCCTGATTGTCGGCAGCCGCGATGAACAGGTGATCGAGCTGAACCGGACAGCGCTTGAGAAGCTGCCATGCGGGAACAAGAAGATGATTCTTGTGCGCGGAGCGACTCACCTCTTCGAGGAGCCGGGATGCCTGGAGCAGGTTGCCTTCGCGGCAACTGACTGGCTGATCTCGATCTTCCACGAAGGGGAAAAGGACACCGGGATCCACCGGGTCGTGGAGAGGCGGACGGCATAAAACCAAAGCCGTCACAATGACTACCGCGTTTTCCCGAAAAGACCAAGCCCGAGAGCATGCGCCCTCGGGCCTCAGCGGAGCTGCGTTTGCTGCCGGAGAACTACGCAGCCTTGACCTCGATCGTCTTTGGCGGCGCTGTCTTGGGCAGCTTTAGTTCGAGAATGCCGTTGTTGAGTATTGCAGTTGCTTTTTCGAGAATGATGCGGCGAGGAAGATCTACACGGCGTGCGATTTCCCTTGCAGACACTTCACTGTACTTGACTTCAGCACCCTTTTCACTTTCCTTCTTGTGTTCGACCTTGCCATGAATGTAAATCGAGTTTGGTTCCACCTGGACATTGATTTCCTTGGCGTCGAATCCGGGAACTTCAGCGCGCAGGATGAAGCTATCATCGGCTTCGCTAATTTCGATGGGAGTGGCTTTCAGCAGCTCGGATTCGGCCTGGAACCAGTCGCTCCAGTCTCCGCCATCGAAAGCGCCCCGCTGCTGGAAGAGCTCGAACGCGCGTTGAGCGATCTTGTTGGTGAGAGATTCCATATCCTCGAAAAGACCGCGAACAGGTGGGAATTCTATGAGCGTTCTTCCCGACGTTTTCGGTTGAATTGAGAGTGAGGTTGGCATGACACAACTCCTGTGGGGAAATAGTTGCGCAATATGCGCTCTGGCGTCTTCTGAGCATAGGTGACCGTTCCTGCATTCTGCGAGGTCACCGCTTCCTGGCGGTCGCGATGACTTTGGGCTCTTCGCTTCGGCGTCGATCAACCCAGAAAGCGCTCTGGTATTAACGGTATTTTGCGGAAAGTGGCCCAGACCGTGACGAAGCGCACTTCTGTTGGTGAATCGCCTCACAGCTTTTGCAATTCAATCAACGTGCGAGCGCGGCGCATCAGACCGTCGCGCGAGAGTACCCCCTGTACAGTTCCATTGGCGACGACGGGCAGGAAATCGAGGGCGTTTTCCTCCATCGTCTGCATCGCTGTCATGATCGAGGTCGCGGGAGTGACGGCTGATTCAGCGGAGATCGGAAGCATGATGCGATCAAGTGTCATGAGAGGCCAGAGGTTACGGTCGACCTGCTTGATCGCGCTGAGGTTGACCACGCCAACCGGAACATCGTTCTGCATGACGATCGCTGCATGGGATCCTTCGCGCAGCAAAGTGTGATCGATAAAGTACTGCACCGTCTCATTGCAATCCACTCGCGGATAGTCCTGCGACATAAACTCCCCCACCGAATGCTCGAGAAAAGAAGTGCGTAGCAGGGAGTCGAGAGAGCTTTCCCGCGCCGCCTGGAGGATGAACCACCCTATGAATGCGATCCAAAGTGCGCCGATGCCGCCCTTATGGAAATAGCTCAGGATGCCGAAGACAATAAAAAACATGCCGATGAACTGACCAACCCGCGCGGCATTTCTGGTTGCCCGGTCAATATCGTTCGTCTTCCACCACAGAAACGCACGCAGAATACGCCCGCCATCCATGGGATAGCCGGGGATCAAATTGAAAATGGAGAGTCCGATATTGATGTAGCCGAGCCAGAGCAGCATAAGGCGGATCGGCGTCAATGCTGCGGGCACCAGAAGACTCGCCGCGAGGCATAGAATTCCGATGAGGGCACTCGTTGCCGGACCTACGATCGCGATCGTGAATTCATCACGCGCGTTGGAGGCCTCTTTGCCGAGTTGAGAGACGCCGCCCAGCGCAAAGAGGGTAATACCGGATACAGGCAGCCCGCGCAATCTTGCTACCACCGAGTGCGCGAGTTCATGAAGAAGCAGCGAGAGAAAGAACAACACTGCAGTCACGATGCCGAGGGCGACAATTAAGGCGTAGCTCCATTGCGGATGCTGTGCGTGATAGCTGCTCACGAGCGAGAACGTTATCAGGAGTGCGATGAGGAACCAGCTGTAATGCAGGCCGATTTTGATTGAGAAAACCTGGCCGAGCTTGATCTGAGAGCGCATAGGCATATCCGAGAGTACTGCTAGAGGCGTC
>JAKALI010000942.1 GCA_021813195.1 Pseudomonadota bacterium | reverse complement strand
GAGCTGTGATCGGGTTCGCGAGCAGGGCAAATCTGGGCACCGCTGGCTGATCAAGGTAGCGTTTTAGCGGTCAGTTCTTGGGCGCCGCGTACGCAATCTGCGCCTGCACACGGACTGGTAGCGCTTTCAAAATGGTTGGCACGATCTGGACGTCGTCCACGGTCTTCCAAACCAAGGTTTGTAGCGGGGCAGGAACATGGCCGTCGGAGCCGCCGTGCTGTCTCAGCACCAGGGGAATAATCCGGAATGTGGCGCCGCGTGTGGCAGCTTCATGGAGCGCGCGGTCAATCTCCTTCCGAATCACACCCGCATCGACATATTCCTTTGAGATGAAGAAGACTGCCGCCGAGCACCCAGCGAACGCCTGGTCAACACTCCGCACAAGAGTGTCGCCCGCGTTTAGGTCGTCACGATCAAACCAAGTCTTTAGGTTCAACATGCGAAGCGCCCGATCGATATCTTCGACCAGCGGCTTGTTGATCCCCTTGTGGCTTAGAAAGATTCTTGAAGTTTCCATCGCGTCGAGCCTCGCCTTTGCCCAGTTCTGAATAAGAATCGCCACTGCATTGGCCGCAGCGATCTTCTCGAGCTTTGCTTCGTCTGTATATGAGCCGGTCGGGTATGTGCCCATCGCAGCGAATCCGGGGGCGAAACCAAGCTGAGCGAAGGACTGCCTTACTGGCTCTGAAGTGCTGACATCCACGATGCCAATGACGTTATGAAAGACATCGCGTCCTGACTCCCGTTGCGCCGGAAGATATTTCGTCTCCATACCCCTTGCAGGAAGTTGAGCGCGCTTCTCCGGCGAGATGAGGAGGAGAAATTTGTCTTCGTCCCACGAAACAAACAGGTCGACCTCAAGCAAGTTAGGCGCGTACGGCTTCAGCTCTGGATGTTGGAAGACCAGATCATGAAGACGAGCCTGAACGTGGCCGAGCAGGTCCGCCAGAGGAAGGTAGCAGCCCTCTGCAATGGAGAGATGGGTTTCGCGAACGAACTGGATACCTTCCACAGGTTCTCCTAGTGGCAACGGTGTCGTTGCATTTCCTGGGTCCCATTGCGGTAACACCGGGGCCTATGAATACCTTACCAAAGAAATATTACGCCACTTTGGAAATTCAGAACGAAAGCGAAGACTGCAGCATTTCCGCTTTCTTTGTACCATAGCAGCGGACGTCAAGATGGCTGACTGACAATCGCGAATCGATCTCAATCGATAACAGGCGTCGGGCAGTTGACCCAAGACGAATTGCGCAATTCGCCATTGCGCCGAAAAAAAGGGAAGCAACAGCATGACAAAACCCGAACTCGTCGTCGCACCGCTCACGCCGTTCACCAGCGATTTGAAGGTCGACACTGCCGCATTGAAGCGGGAAATCGACTACGTCGTCGGCGACTGCGGCGCCACCATGGTGGTCGCGGCCGGCGTCGAGGCGCAGGAATACACCTACCTCGGCATGGACGAGCGCAAGGAACTGATCCGGCGCACGCTGGAATGCGTCGCGGGACGCTGTCCGGTGATGGTGGGCATCTCGCATCCTTCGTTCCGGACGGCGCTAGAGCTTGCGCATTTCGCCCACGGCCTGGGCGCGCAGGCGGTGCAGATGCTGGCGCCGCTGCGGCCCTTCGGCGGACCACCGACCGAGCGCGACCTGGTGGCGTATTTCGAGGCGGTGGCGCGCGAGTCGCCGCTGCCGCTGACGCTGTACCTCAATTCCGGTCCGGGCGCCGACGTCTCCATTCCGGCCACCATCGCCATCGCCAGCATAGACAAGGTGCGCTACATCAAGGAGAGCTCGCGCGATCTCGCCCGCGTCTCGCGCCTGATCGTGGAAGTCGACCATGCGGGGCATGCGCGCTACTTCACCACCATGCAGATGCTGCTCGCCACGCTGGAACTGGGCGGCTCGGGCGCGACCATGCCGCCGCCGGGCGCGGAGATCGCGCGCCAGGTGATCGACGCCTATCTTGCCGGCGACTATCGGCGCGCGGCGCAGATCCAGCTGCAGTTCGCGCTGTTTCCGGCCAGATGGATGCACCGCGGCCTCACGGCGACCATGAAGACCGCCATGCGCCTGATCGGCCTGCCGGTGGGCGCAATGTATCCGCACTACGTGTCGCTGGACGAAAGCGAAACCGCGGCGCTGGCCGCGTATCTCAAGACCACCGTACTCGCAAAAAGGCTCGATCAACATGCTCACGCTTAGACGACTGGACGCTGAAGAAGCGCAGATACTGATAGAAGGGGCCGCGGCCAAGGCGCGCGAAATGGGGATACCGATGTGCATCGCGGTCACGGACGAATCGGGCCACCTGATCAAATTCGAGCGCATGAACGGCGGCAAGATCAGCAGCATCTCGATCGCCATCGACAAGGCCGCCACCGGCGCGATCGCGCGCAACGGCACGCATGTGTACAACCAGCTGTGCGTGCCCGGCAGCCCGACCTTCGGCATCCACATCACCAACGGCGGGCACTTCAGCATCATCGGCGGCGGCCTGCCG
>JAKALI010000941.1 GCA_021813195.1 Pseudomonadota bacterium | reverse complement strand
CTGAGCGGCGGCCAGGCCGCGCACTACTGCTGCGGGGCCGATCGCCTGGGTGGATTTGCTTCGCTATCAGACGGGCGACAAGACATTCCAGGTCATCAAGCACTGGGCTGTGAAAGGGTGGTCGTTCAACGGCGAATACCGCGATCCAGATTTCAAACCCGGCGCCATCTACTATTGCCGCGTGCAGCAGAAGTACAAGATCCGCAGGCGCGTCGCGATGGCGTGGTCGTCACCCATCTGGACACAAAAGTAGGGAACCTTCATGCGTGAAACCTGGCGTTGGTTTGGTCCCAAGGATCCCGTCAGTCTGGACGATATCCGCCAGACTGGCGCAACCGATATTGTCAGTGCGCTTTACGATATTCCGGCGGGCCAGCCTTGGCCGCTGGAAGAGATCCGGGCCTTCAAGAAGCTGATCGAGGATACGCCGCCCGGTGTCACGCCGCTTCGCTGGTCGGTGGTGGAAAGCATCCCGGTCCATGAGCACATCAAGCTAGGCAAGCCGGGAATCGAACCCTATGTTGCGGCCTTCATCGAAAGCATGCGCAATCTGGCAGTCTGCGATATCAAGACTATCGTTTACAACTTCATGCCGGTCGTGGATGCGACGCGCACGGATCTGGCCTTTCGCCTTCCATCGGGGGCCACCGCGTTGCGCTTCGATCAGGATCGTCTGGCGGCGTTCGACCTGTTTATCCTGGAAAGGGCCGGTGCCGAGAAAGACTACACGCCCGCCGAGATCAAACAGGCCAAGGCCACGCTGGATGCCATGTCGGCGGAAGACAAGGAACGGCTGTGCCGTAACATCATGGAAGGCATTCCTGGCCGCATGACGGCGTCCTATGGCATGGCCGAGTTCAAACAGGCGCTGGCCGAATATGACGGCGTCGACCGGCAGACCTTGCAGCACAATCTTTATCGCTTCCTCGAGCAGGTGCTGCCCGTGGCGGAGGAGCTGGGTGTCGAGCTGGCGATCCATCCGGATGATCCGCCGCGTGACATGTTCGGGCTGCCGCGGATTATTTGCACGGCCGATGATCTGGAGAAGCTCTTCGCCACATTGCCGAGCAAGGCCAATGGCGTCACGCTCTGCGTCGGCACCTTCGGCAGCCGGCCCGACAATGACCTGCCGGCCATGGCGAGGCAATTCGGGCCGCGCATCTTCTTCTCGCATCTGCGGGGCGTGAGCCGCGATCCGAAGGACCCGCGGACTTTCTACGAAGCGGCGCATCTGGAGAGCGATGTCGATCTTATTGCAGTCATTCGCGCGCTGATGACAGAAGAGACACGCCGCAGGGCGGAGACGGGCGATCCGAACGCCTTCATTCCGATCCGGCCCGATCACGGCCATCAGATGATGGACGATCTGAACAAGGTCGTGAATCCCGGCTATTCAGGGATCGGCCGGTTGAGGGGGCTTGCCGAGATTCGCGGCGTCATCCGAACACTGGAAAAGTTTGACCTGTGAGCACGGTTGCCCAAAACATTCGCGCCCTCGGCGTCTTTCCCGTTCTCGTCATGCCGGATGCGGCGTGTGCCGTGCCTCTGGGCGGGGCGCTGCTCAAGGGCGGAATGCCGATAGCCGAGGTGACGTTGCGCACGCCAGCGGCGCTGGAGGCGATCCGAGCGATGGCCGGCGTCGCGGGGCTGTTGGTCGGCGCGGGGACGGTCTTGTCTTCGGAACAGGCGCGTGCGGCGATTGCGGCGGGCGCAGCGTTCCTTGTCTCTCCCGGTCTCGACGAGGGCGTGATCGCGACCGCACGCGAGGCGCGTGTGCCGGTCTTTCCGGGCGTTGCAACGGCGACCGAGGTTCAACGGGCCTGGAATCTGGGGTTGCGAACGGTCAAGCTGTTCCCGGCCGGGGTCGTTGGCGGTCCTGCCGCGATCAAGGCGTTCAACGCAGTATTCGGCGACATGCAATTCGTGCCGACTGGTGGCGTCTCGCCGGACAATCTTGCCGACTATGTGTCGCTGCCGGGCGTTGCTGCTTGCGGCGGGAGCTGGATTGCATCCGAGAAGGCGATCACCGCCGAAGCCTATGATGAGATCTCCAAGCGCGCGGCGGACGCCGTCGCCATTGTCAAACGGACCCGTCAGCCGTGAAGCGGATTGTCACTTTTGGAGAGATCATGCTGCGGCTGAAAACGCCAGGCCATGAGCGCTTTCTCCAGTCTCCGTCCTTCGAGGCGAGCTTCGGCGGTGGCGAGGCCAATGTGGCGGTCAGCCTGTCCAATTTCGGTCATGCCTGCCGCTTCGTTTCCGCCGTTCCAGACAATGATATCGGTGCGGCCTGCCTTGCTGAGCTGCGCCGGCATGGGGTCGATGTGTCATCCGTCGCGCGTGCGTCCGGCCGCCTTGGCATCTATTTCCTTGAAACAGGAGCGAATCAGCGCCCGTCTAAGGTCGTCTATGATCGCGAACATTCGGTCATCGCGGCGGCCGGGCTCGGTCTTTTCCGCTGGGATGAAATCTTCGACGGCGCGGATTGGTTCCACATCACCGGCATC
>JAKALI010000940.1 GCA_021813195.1 Pseudomonadota bacterium | reverse complement strand
AAGGCGGTGGAAGTCGTCATGTTCATGCGCGCCGTCAAATCCCGCGCCTTCTTCGAGCAGATGAAAGGCCGCGGCGTGCGCGTCATCAAGCCCGACGACCTGCAAAGCGTCACCCCCGACGCCCGCGCCAAGGACCACTTTGTCATCGTCGATGCCGTCGGCGTCTGCGAGCAGGGCGCGAGAGCCAAGAAAAACATTGCTAGCATGATGCCTGAAAGGATTTGCGCATGAACGGCAACCCCATGATTCCTGAAATCAAGCTCGCAAACGTCGTTCCTGGCGTTGCGGCGGTTGACTCTAGCGAGAAAGGTGTCAATGAGACGTTCGTAGGCCTTATCCAAACATCGTCGGACCAGATCCGCGCTTACATAAAGGTGTTGGATGCCCGCCAGCTCGTCAACGAACTATTATGCTCAATCCTTGGCCGCTCAGTGGGCCTTCCGGTCCCGGAAGGGTTTCTTGTCAGGGCAAGTGCGAGTGACCTCCCTGAATCTAGCATACTCGCCAAACATGGTGGCGAGGCGTTGATATTTGCCTCTGCGGACGTTGGTAGGCCAAGCCTAAAGCGCCGTCTGACCGAAGACGGTGCGCAGTTTTTGGCCAGCCTTCTTGCTACATGGAAGCAATGGGACACGGCATCTATATTCGATGAGTGGATCGCGAACCCCGACAGGCATCCCGGCAATCTGCTGGTCGAGGGTCCGGATAAAGTGTGGTTAATTGATCACAGCCACGCTTTAACCGGCCCCGGCTGGATGGCCACAGACCTTGTTCCGGAGCGGGCAATACGCAATCAAGTTGCCGACTATTGTTTTTCACGCCTGACCTTGCCCGAGCGGATGGCGGTGCGAGCCAGGGCGGCTCAATTGTCGAGTGTGTTTGCGCTCGTTCCACCCGAATCAGCATTGGCGGCTTGCCACGCCGCTCGATTGCTCAGTCCAAGTGACCTAGAAGCTGTTCGCACCTTCGTAGGTGAACGTGTCGGTAAACTCTTTGATCTAGTCTCGGCGAGACTAGGCATACCCAATATGGGGGTGTGATATGACGCAAATCGCAAAACCAAATGACCAACTCGCATTTCCTCCGCGCAGAGACAATGTGCGCGGGAGATGGGTGCCACTCTATATCGAACCGATGGTTGGTTCGGGCGAACGAATCACTATTGGAGTCGCGGTTGCCAAGAGCGGAAATTTTCTGGTTGTACCAGTCCCTGCGCTGGAGAGACTGAGCTGTATCTACGGCAACGAGAATGAAGCCCTGTTGTTTGCGGCCAGATCAGCGCTCGACAGCATGGAAGGGGCGTTGGCAAAGTCTGGCCCCAATGGCCTGAACTCGTGGTCAAGCCCTTTCGATGGAGTCTTCAAGGGCTCGGTTCGAATTGGCGCAGGAAACAGTTTGGAAGAAATAGCGCGATCGGCGCTTACGCTTTGCTCATCACTCGTAGAAAAGCTTGCTGATACCGAAGAGCTGGACGAGCCCCGCGCTGCGATCTCGGAATCTCGGTTGGAAAAACTGATCAAAGAGAGAGTGATTGCTACGCGTCCCGGGCTGGAGCAGGCTTTTGGCCGGTCTTTTCAAGCGCACCCCAAGGCGCGCTCTGCAAAAGTCGGCTTTGTTGGTCAGCGTATCGCTGCGAACTTCAGCTTGTTGGCGCCACCATACGTTTCCCGCCAAGTAAAGGACGCGAAAGCCAAGTTGTGGGACCTCGCCCAGGTACAAGAGTACCTTCAAGCAAAGGAATTCAATTTAAGTTCAAACCTCAATCGGTTCGAGCTTTTGATTCATCGCGTTCGCGACGACGATCCACAATACAGCGATCGGCAAATCTTGCAGGTTCAGGAAGCGGTTTACGAGCTTGAGGCGGAGGCGGACAAGAAAGAGATTCGTTGCAGACCATTGAGGTCCTCTGATGAAATCGCCGGAATCATTATTGAGGCAGAAGCCGCATAATCTAAACGAGGCTCATCGTAATGCCATCTAAGAAAACCATAGACTTGTTGCTCCAGAGATTTGGTGGGGCAACACCAGAGATGCTCGATCGAGTGCTGTCGCCATATCGTTTGCGTGTCGTTTCTATACATAAGGAAAATGGTGGCCGCGGAAAGTCAACGTCGACCTTTTGTGCTGAGGTGCCAAAAGACGTGTGGACGACCTTCGAGGAGGGAACAACGGGTAAGGTCGTGCCAAAAAATTACGTTGAGGGCGATGGATCATGGCGCGAGGTCATTAAAGGACGTATTCGGCGGTCTTTTGCTGATCACGTTGAGGGTGAATTGTATTTCGACGCCGCTCGTTATGCGAAGGCGCTCAATGAGGTTGCTGAGGGTGACTACCTGGAAATTGACCCTTTTGGAGTAACTTCGAAGATCGAATCAGCGCTAACTGAGGCAGCATTATTCATCCAGGCGCAGCAATGTGGCTACATCGTTACGCGAATGCCAGAGAATGTTGCTAAACACATCGGTACTCAGAACTATTATGATTTCAGACTTGAAAAGGATGGGAAGAC
>JAKALI010000939.1 GCA_021813195.1 Pseudomonadota bacterium | reverse complement strand
CCTCCGTGAGTTTTCGGCACGGCTGCGTGACGCTATGTAGCTCCCCTTGTTAAGTTCAAACAGCCGCCAAGGACGGCTGGTATTGAAGCTTGAAAGCAGTTCTCCCGTTCCCGAATCAATCGTGCAGTTGCAGGGCCAACTGGAGCAGTTTCGAAGCGGCCATCCGCATCGGACCCGGTTGCCGGAGGCGCTATGGCAGGCGGCTGTGGAGCTGGCCCGGCAGCATGGTTTGTATTCAGTTGCTCACCCGCTGCGATTGGACTATATGCAGTTGAAGAAGCGGCTCGGCGGTGCAGCGGGCCACAAAAGGAAGAAAAGCGCACCGGCATTTGTTGAGCTTGTGGCCGCACCTCCGGCGGCGATGGCGGAATGCTTGATCGAGTTCGAATCCAGCGGTGGCGGCAAAATGCGCATTCAGTGGAAGGGCTCCGGCTCGCCCGATTGGGGAAGCCTTCTGCATGCCTGGCGAGAAGCGGAGCGATGATCCACATCACGGCGCAGATGCGGGTGCTGGTGGCGATTGAGGCAGTTGATGGAAGGAAAGGTATAGACTCTCTTGTTCGCGTCTGCCAGGAGAAGCTTTCTGAGGATCCGATCCGCGGCTGTGTTTTCATTTTCAGAAGCCGCAGAGGGACGTCGATACGCGTACTTGCGTATGACGGCCAGGGATACTGGCTGGCGCAGAAGTAGCTGGCTTCACACTACACCTCTTTCGATTACATCCGAAGGTTTTGATTCTCTCCCTGTTTTGAAGATCGCTGCTCGATCGGAGAGTCGGTCCCATCGGCTGTGATGCTTGGTTGGTAGATTCGACTTCGGCAACTCGTAGAGGTACGCGTGCGCATTGTGGGCGTGTCTTGTGATCATGCCATATTCCGCCCAGTGCACAACCGTCGCTTCGTGAACGCCGAGGCGAGCCGCCGCTTCTGCTGCGGTCAGCATGCCGCGGTCGCGAAGCCGGTCGTAGCGAGAGCGCAGCACGTAAGTATGGACGAGGTAGGCGACGCGCAACGCGGTGAAGCAAGTTTGGCCGCGTCCCGGACGAGCCGATCCGCCGGGACGAAGCCCCTGCTCGTTGAGGATGTCGGCGATCTCGGCATAGATGTGATCGTCGAGGAGCTTGTCGACAAGTTGGACGATCGGGGGCGGCGTTTTGATCTGCTGCGCGGATGACTTGGGGTTCAGCGTCGTCAGCGTTTCGGTTTTGCCACCTTTGAAGCGCACGTGGATCCTGGTGATGCCCTCTGCCGGGATCTTAACCAGCGTGGCATCCTCGACGATATAAGCGAGCAGTCGTTTGCGCTCGCGGTTCGGTATGGTTGGATCGTTCCAGAGTTTCCTGAAGTCCGTCGTCATCGCGACCAGCCGCTGGCGGATGGCATCGTCTAGCAGGAGCTGATCCTGTTGACGCACGCGTTCCCGTTCTTCTCGTGCCTGTGCCAGCGTGCGCAGTTTGTCGTTCCATTCTGACTCGAGAGTGTCGGCAACCAGGCGATTGCCCGGATCGACCAGCATGAAGCGGCGTTGCGCCAGATCGGCTTCGAACTGCGCCCGCTCGATGGCGCGGCGGCGCAGCCGATCGGCCTCTTCCTGCCGAGATTCGATCTCTTGCCTGATCTCCAGCGCCAACTCGACGGCGGCGGGCGTCATCCGCTCGGTGATCAGAGCTCCGATGGCCTCGTCGACCGGCGGTCCGGCGATGGATTGGCAGTCCCGCTCTCCGCGCGTGCTGTGCCCGCGGTCGCAGACGTACCAGGCCTCTTGCTTGCCTCGCGTGGAGCGGTACCGGACGCGGAGATGCCTGCCGCATCGGCCGCACACCGCGCGTCCCTGCAACAGCGCCGCGCCTTCCCGCGGCGGTGACCCGCGCGCCAGTTCGTAGCCTCGGCCATTGGACGCAAGCAACTTGAGGTTCTGCTGATATTGCTCCCAGGTGATGTAGCCGGGGTGAGCGTTTGGGATGCAGGCGAGCCAGTCGCCGGAGTCGTGCTTTTGCTGGATCTTTTTCTGCCCGTCAGCCGCTCGCCGATAGCGGCGGCGCCCATACACGTAGACGCCTGCCAATCGGGGGTTTTTCAGCACACGCATGGCGGTCGAAGCGGTCAGCGGCCGGAACACCGTGGCGCCGCCAGTGCGCAGCCGGGACGGAAAACCAATGCCCTCCTTGCGAAATACCTTCACGGTTTGGCACGCCGAGCCGACCCGCGCGAACGTCTCGAAGAAGTGGAGGATACTGTCTCGGATCTGCGCATCGGGATCGAGTGTCACGTTGCCGGCCTCGTCATAAACCAAGCCCGTGGGCAGCGGACAACGATACTCGCCGCGCCGCACTTTATTTAGGATTCCGCCACGCAGCCGGGCTTTCAGGACGTGAAGTTCGGCCTCTGAAAAAGTACCCTTCAGGCCCAACAACAACCGATCATTGATAAAGCTCGGATCGTAGACGCCATCCTCATCGAGGATCAGCGTGTCGGCCAGCGCGCAGATCTCAAGCAAGCGATGCCAGTCCG
>JAKALI010000938.1 GCA_021813195.1 Pseudomonadota bacterium | reverse complement strand
CGCTCAGTACGCGTCTCCCCGATACCGACAAGCAAGCCGGTGGTGAATGGCACCTTCTCTTCGCCAGCGGCATGGATGGTGGCAAGACGCACGGCCGGGGCCTTGTCGGGCGAGCCGTAATGCGGTCCGCCTTTCTCGCAAAGCCGGTCCGAAGCCGTTTCCAGCATCAGGCCCATCGACACCGAAACCGGGCGCAGCGCTTCGATCTCCTCGCGCGACATCACGCCAGGATTGAGATGGGGCAGCAGCCCCGTCAGCCTCAGCCAACCGGCCATGAGCGCTGCCCTCGGCCGACTGCGAGAGTATTTCAACGACGAAATATTGGTTGCGCATGGCAAGCGTATGTTACCGACCGCGCACGCCCAAAGCATGGCTCCGATGGTTTCCAGGGCCCTCGCCGAAATTAATGACCTGATCTCCATGTCGACCGTCTTCGGTCCCGCCACATCGCAGCGGGTGTTTCGGGTCTCGGCGTCCGACTACATCACCGTCGTCTTGCTGGTACCCTTGCTAAAGGAACTTGAAGCATCTGCACCGGGTATTTGAATCGAGATTTCGTCGCCCTCTCCGGACGAGATCGTGAAGCTAGACCGTGGCGAAATTGATCTGCTGATAAGCCCGGAGCAATACCTCGCAAAAGACCAACCCAAAGAGCTGCTGTTCGAAGAGCAACACGTTGCCGTTGGATGGAGTGGCAATCCCGTCTTCAAGAAGAAGCTGACAGAGGAACTATTTTTCAGACAACAGCATATCGTGGTCGAACTCGGTTATGCTCACACCTTCGTCGAAGAAACAATGTCGACATTGGGACGAAAGCGTTATGTGGCGGTGGTCGCACCGTCGTTTCACGCCGTGCCGTGGATGCTCCCCCAGACCCGGCGGTTGGCGGTCATGCTCGAGCGCCTCGCCAAAATAATGACAAAGCGCCTCCCCCTCGCCGTGGCGCCCCTGCCATTCCCCTTTCCGCCAATGCGCGAGATGATTCAATTTCGCAACACGAAAAAGACGGACGGCGGCGTCCAGTGGCTGATGAGCCGCATTCTTGATCAAGCCGACGCTCTGCATGACAATTAATGACCTAGATGAACAATCATTAGTTCTATCAATTTGACGAATGTACAAAGAACGCCGACACTCACCAGCGAACCCGTTCCAATTCTTTGCTCCGGTTCAGTGCCATTTGGGATGAGGCGATCAAACTCGCCCCCCAAATCGCCACCGCACCGGCGCGGGCGTATAAGGCGCGCACTCGTGCTGCATCGATCACAATTTTCATCAGAACGCGCTTCGGGGCGTTCCTCCGCAACACCGCCAGCGGGCAAAGGCGGTGAAGCAGCGCAACAAGGAAGCGAAAAAACCGGAATTCAAGTCTTGGCACGCGCCGCAGAGTTGCTACGCCTTCTGCGGTCTGCACCGGCAGGAATGACCCAGGCCGAAATCATGGGAGCGCTCGGGCTCGCGCGGACCACCGTGCACCGGATCGTCACGGCGCTGTGCGCAGAGTCGCTTATCGAACGCGTTGGCGCGAGCGGTCGGCTCCGCATTGGCCCGGAATTCATCCAGACGGGCAATACGGCGAGGAGCACCCTCATCGAAGAAATTCATGGTCACCTGCAAGCACTGTCTACAAAAATCGACGAAACCGTCGATCTTTCGACATTTGAACACGGCCGGGCGGTGATTATCGACCAAGTCGTCGCCCGGCATCGTTTGTGCGCAGTTAGCGCGGTCGGATCGGCTTTCCCGCTTCATTGCACGGCAAACGGAAGAGCCTTGCTGGCCGTTATGCCACTGCCTGCAAGCCGTCGGCTCTTGCGCAAGGAATTGCAAGAACACGAATCCAAGGAAAGCGAATGTCTGACGAAACTCTACGACATGATCGACACCGTTCGGGAATCCGGAATTGCCTTCGATCTGGAAGAACACAGCAGCGGCATTTGCGCAGTTGGAACTGCTTTTGAAGGCTCGCCATTAGGACATTTGGCTATCAGTATTCCGATACCTGCCGCGCGCTTTGCTCAGAAGAAAGCCCGCGCAATCATCGAGCTTAGAGCGTTGGCGGATCGCTTAAAGTACAGATTTTCGCCGCCGCCGGAGCCCGGCGCTTCATTTAAATCGGAAAAGGAAGTGTCATGCCGATCAAACTGATGGCGGCGTCGCGCCGCCGGCCGGGGCTCACCCGCGCCGAATACCAGCGCTATATCGAGTTCTATCACGGCACCATCGCGCGCCAGGAACGCTTCAAGATCAATTCCTATGTCCAGAACCATGTGATCGACGGCGCCTTCGGCGTGCTGTTGGATGCCACGCACCAGCAGGTGGCCGAGCGCGATGCCGTGGTCGAACTCGCCTTCGACAATTTCCGCGACATGATGGAGACGCTGGAGCCGGCCACGCCTTCCGCAGCCTCGCAGGACGGCAAATTCTTCGCCGACGAATGCACCAATATCATCGTCATGGCGGAGGAAGAGGAGATTCCGGTCGCCAATCCGATTCCCGCGTTCAATCCCG
>JAKALI010000937.1 GCA_021813195.1 Pseudomonadota bacterium | reverse complement strand
CTTGGCTGCGCCAATATCCGTCACGGCTTTGAGGCCGGTGCGCATGGCATTGGCCACAGCTTGCGACGTGAGCCCATCGATGACGATCTCGAGGACGGCGATGGTGTCGGCATCGAGCGCGCTTTGCGTGGTGCCGCGCAACGTCGGACAGAAGGCGTTGTTGGTCGACGCGACGGCGCCTTTGTACTTCGAGCCCACCTTAGAGCCCGACCGCACAATTCCGCCGGGGAAGGGCGTGATGACATCTGGGATTTGCGCAATCGCGTCCACCGCAGCTTCCGCGGTCTCAAGCAGTCCTGCGCGATCGCGACCAAGCAGCAGAAAATTGCCGCCACCAACGGCGTCGGTCGTCAGTCCGCAGGAATCCTCAATCACGAATTCCCCATCCATAACGGGCACGCGCCAGTAGCGACGATCTCCAAGCCGCTTGGAAATCTGCCAACCATCGCCGAAGAACCGCGGCCCTGCCGACAGCGCGAGACGCTTCGGGCTTTCCAAACCGTTGAAGCAGGCCGAGCCGGGGCTCGTCAGCACGCACTGACCGACCCGGTTCTTCAATTGGGGCAACAGAGCATCGGGAGAAAAGCCAAACAACAGCACGCGCACACCAGGACGCCCATCGGGTGTGTCCTGCGGCGGCAGCTCATAATCGATCCCGCATTCTGCACCGCAGCCGATCACGGACGTGCCAAAGCCCGTCATCGTGCGCGCCGAAATCATCGCCCATTTCGGCGTATCTGCCGTGATGACGAGAGCCGTTGCGCTCATACCGAAGGCCTCGGCGAACGTGTCGTCGACGACGACGCCGTTGACCGTTTTAGCCGGTTGAATTGCGTTGGAAGCCTCGCTCATGTGCGCGCCCTGCTTGGCTCGACGATCAGACAACCACACGTGCCAGGCGCGTGGGTGCAGCCCGTCGTTACGATCTCGTCGTCGGCAACCCGGAAGTTTTCCATGCGCACGGTGTGATAGGTTTCGAAGTAGTCCTTGAGAGGCTTCTCGACCCGCTTGCGGTCGTACTCGGGACGGACCACGTGAGTGGCGCCTGTGACGACTTTCACGATCCGCCCGTTGCGCACGATGAGTTCCCCGCCCTTGAAGACAAAAAGCGGTGTGGTGAACATCGCTTCTCGATCTGGGTTGTCCTCATACACCGTGATGTCGGCGGATGCGCCAGGTGCGAGGTGGCCGAGGTCTTTCAAGCCGAGCGACTTGGCCGGTCCCGCCCGAGTCATGATCGCAATTTCGTAGAGCGAGTATTCGCGTTCGATCGAACCGAGGATTGTGGCCTTCTGTGCTGCAGGGTGAATGCGGCGCAGCATTTCGTTGCGGAAGGTCTTGTCCATCAGAAGCCGGATGAGGTGCGGATAGGTCGTAAACGGCGCGCCATTGGGATGATCAGTGGTCAAGAAGATTCGCCATGGGTCATCGACCAGCAGGAACATCTCGAGCCCAATCGCCCATTGCAGGGCATTGACGAAGCTCTTGTCGCGATAACGCATCGGCACGACGCCACATCCGGCATCGCATTCAATGTCCATCATGACCCACTTCTTGGGATGCGCGCTCTTGGTGTTGGCATATTGGCGCATGCTGTCGCCAGATGCCGTGCAGGTCTGGCCAAACAGGATCTGGCCGATATCGATGGAGACGTTTTTGTGCTGATTGACGAGTTCGGCAATCTCGGCCGCACCCGACGAAAAACCCATGTCACCTTCGGTTCCGTAGCTATGGAACTGAATATGCGTGAGGTGAATGGGTGTGCCCTCGGCCGCGCGAATGGTGGCGAGCGTGGTGTCTTTGTTGCCCGGTGCGCCGAGGTTGCAGCCATGGATGTGAACGGGATGGGGAACGCCGAGTTCTTGCAGCGAACGGCCGAGCGTTAAGATGATATCGCGCGGCGTGACACCATAGTGGACGTGGCGTTCGTCGAGGTCGAGCCGACGTTGATTGAACTTGAAGGCGCTGATGCCCCCGGGATTGACCACTTTGACGGCGAGCGCCTGGGTGGCATGCAGTGTCCAGGCGATGTAATCTTTGATCTCCTCTTTATCGGCCCCGCGCGCCAACAGCCGAAGGAAATAATCATCAGAGCCGAGCATCGCGAACGCGCCCTTGTCGATCATGGGCGTGTCAGCCATTTCCATGTGAGTCTGACGGGCATTCACCGGCAACATCGCAGGCTCAAAAGCGGCCGTGTAGCCCATTTCCGCATAGCGGTAGCCTGCAGTCAGTGTCGAGGGTGCAGCATGTCCGCAGCCCGCGCGTGTGAGGTCGCCGCGCGCCACTGGATCAGCACGATGGTCTTCCGGCAGCATCATGCGCGCGATCGTCACTTTGCCGCCGCCAATGTGGGAGTGCGGATCGATGCCGCCAGCCATGACGATCGCGCCGGACAGATTGTACTCCTCCGCGACCCGTTCGTTGGCCTGCGGCGTGGCGATGCGCCCGTCACGCACATAGATATCGCGCACGACGCCATCGATACCGTTGGCGGGATCATAGACTTTGCCGCCCGAG
>JAKALI010000936.1 GCA_021813195.1 Pseudomonadota bacterium | reverse complement strand
AGGAAGTGGTGATGGAACAAGGGCTGATCCGCATGAGCCCGGAAGGCTTCGCCGACTTCATGGAGATCCTATCCCGTCCGCCCGCCATCGTTCCAGAGATGATGGAAGTGCTTAGGCGGCCAGCGCCGTGGGAGCCCGGCTACGTCGCGAAGCGGTGAGCCGTGGCTTTATCGGCTCCTGAACCGCTTACTGCCGAGCATGACGTTTCCGAGTTCTCCTGTGGCAAACCGACATTCGATCATTGGCTGAAAACGCGCGCCCTTTCCAATCAGGAGAAGGGCTTTACGGCGGTTGTGGTCGTCCACGACGCGGGGCGCGTCGTCGGATATTACGGGCTGGCGCCGACGGGGGTTGTCCCTTCGATCTTGCCTCGCGCGATCCGCACGGGACAACCGCCCAATCCCGTTCCCTGTCTGCTTCTTGGGCAGCTCGCTACAGACACGGCCTGGGCTGGACAGGGCATCGGCACCGGCTTGATAAAACATGCCCTTGAGCGTTGCGTTCAGGCTGCGCATCTGATCGGCGGACGGGCACTGATCGTCAACGCCGTCGATGAAGAGGCTGCCCGGTTTTGGCAGCGGCGAGGCTTTATTGCCTCAAAAGACGATCCGCTGGTTTTGCTCCGGTCGATCGCCGAGATCGCTGCCATGCTGGCTGCGCGCGCATCTAGCAGTGGCCTGCTGCCGGTTCCGAGAACACCGGGTTAAGGTGTTTCATGGAGCTGGAGGTGTCAGATGCATCGACGTCGTTTTGGGCGAGAGTTCAAGATCGAGGCGGAGCGGGAGTGGATCGCCACCGTCGGCGCCAAGACGGCATACATTGCGCAGGGAAGCCCTTGGAAAAATGGGTGCGTCGAGTCGTCCAATGCCCGACTGCGCGACGAACTCCTCAACGGCGAAATCTTCTAGACCCTGCGCGAGAACCGGATCGTCATCGGGATCTGGCAGCGGCACCCACAACGCCGTCCGTCCTCATTCCTCACTGCGCTATCGCGCCCCAGCACCCGGGGTCTTCGCTCCAGCGCTCGCCGCATGGCCGGCTGCACGTGCTCAAAGCACTGCGCCGGCCATGCTCACCCTGGCTCCAAAGCCGACCTTGAACTCACGTTGCTCGCGGACCACCCGTTGGGGGCCGGTCAGCCGACGGCCACCAGCGGCGGCCGTGACTCAGCGCTTCTTGGCGTTGAGGGCTTCCTTCAGAGCCTTGCCCGCCTTGAAGCGGGCGGCCTTGCTCGCCGCAATCGAGACGACAGCGCCGGTCTGTGGATTGCGCCCCTTGCGCGCCGATCTCGCGGCCACGGAGAATGTGCCGAAGCCGGTGACCCGCACATCCTTTCCCGCCTTCAGCCCCTTGGTAATCGCCTCGAATACACTTTCCAGGGCACTCGCTGCTTCGGCCTTGCCCATCTTCCCAATCTTGGCGATCGACTCGGTAAGCTCGATCTTGTTCATTTGTTTTCCTCCCGACGTGCCTTAATGAAGCAGCGATGACACGGGAACGCCGGCGACGTCAATGGGCTGCCCGCAATGGGTGATCCGCTTTTACGCCCACTTGCTTCGCTAACGATTGGGCCGCTACCCTTCGACGATGTGCGGACGCTTTACCCGCCGTTACACGTGGCAGGAAGTCCATGAGGGCTTGTCGCTGCTCGACGGCGCGCCCAACTTCGCCGCCTCCTATAACGTCGCCCCGACACAATCGTCGCTGATCGCCCGGTACGACTCGACCGCCGGCGGCCGGGTCGCCGCGCTCGCCCGGTGGGGGCTGCTGCCAGCGTGGGCTAAGGACATCGACGTTGGCGCCCGCGCCTTCAACGCCCGAGCGGAGACGCTGGCCGAGCGGCCAATGTTCCGCAGCGCCTTCGCCAGCCGCCGTTGCCTGGTACCCGTGAGCGAGTTCTACGAGTGGCGCAAGCCCGACCGCCAGCCCTTCGCCTTCGGGGCGGCCGGCGGCGTCGTGCTTGCGCTGGCGGGGCTCTGGGAGCTGTGGACCTCGCCCGCCGGCGAGACAGTGCGCAGCTTCACCATCGTCACCACCGAGGCCAACGTCACGATGGCGCCGATCCACAACCGCATGCCGGTAGTGCTGGCGCCCGACGCCTGGTCGGCGTGGCTGGGAGAAGCCACCGTAGCGCCGGCACAGCTCGCTGCACTCCTGCGCCCGTGCCCGCCCGAGGCGCTGACCATGTGGCCGGTCAGTCGTCGCGTCGGGAACGTGCGCGAGGACGATCCCGGGCTCGTTGAGCGGGTGGCGTGACGCTGCGGACTCAGAGGCCCAGCGCCGCGAATTCTTCTCCGGCCAAGTGATGAATGTCGAACGCCTTATTGGTGATGAACACCACGTCAACCGCTTCGGTTGCCGTGGCTGACAACCGCCGACAGGCTGTTCTCCCACTTTGGCTTTGCCGCCAAGAATATCGCCACCGTGGCGAAACACGTGGCGGCGAAGGGAAAGAAGCGCGCCGCCCCGCGCACGTAGGCGAGGGCGAAGACGAAGGCACAAATCCAACGGACGTGAAGCGCCT
>JAKALI010000935.1 GCA_021813195.1 Pseudomonadota bacterium | reverse complement strand
TACGAGCCTGCGGCGCCAGAATTGCAACCTTTCCCGTCTCCAGCCAAGCCCTCCCTCCCCTTGTTCCCAACATAGAGAGCCGGACCCTCGTCGCCAGGTCCTCTGAATCCGCCCACAAATTGGTGCGCCTCACCCGGACAACATTTTGCTCAAGGACAGCACGATGACGTTCTGAAACCTGGTTCAATGCTGGCATCTGGGCGTCCTCCAACAGAACCGGAATGACAAGCTTCCTGAACTTCAACCCTTTCTCAATCCCCGCTCTAACCGCCGCCTCGGCATCATCTTGGGGAAGTTGATGTCTGTTGCTGCGTCCCATGCTGGGGTAACAAAGAGCTAGCACTACGTCGAAATAGCGAATTCGGCTTTGATCCCCATCGTGCAAAAAAAAGCTGTCCAAACCAAGCTGGCTGGCCAGTGCGTCACAAATGATGCGAGCATAGCCCAGCTGGTCATCCCGGCCGTGGCAAATGAATATTGACGTCATCAGACACCTTTGTCTCAAATGGGAGATGCTAAACTACGCAGCCACTAAGAGGAAGACAACGCTTACAAGCGCGTACCGCATTTGCCAGGATGTACCGATGCTCTGCCGCAATTCTATATCGATGAGCTCAATACCGAAATTCATCCATTCTCGGCGAAAGAGACGGTGGAGAGCACCGCCTAATTTGCTTGAGAATATCAGCTGTGGGTCAGCCTCGACCGTTCCTGCGTCCATCTGACTGTCGGCTAACCTACCAAGGAGCGGAAGAACTGCAAGGGCGTCATAACCGTGACCGCGACGGCCGGTTTTGGCCCATCGCGTCGAATCGCGGTCGTCCGGTTTCGGAGTCGTTGTTGCCGATGACTTGGGAGCGCGCAGGCTCGACACGGTTTCCCGCGCGGGGCGGTCGTGGCCGCCACTCGTCGAGCCTGCGAGGCGACCGCAACCAGCCCCCGGCTCGCCGGAAATTCCGCCAGAGCACGCGATTGCCCAGATTCTGGGCCGATTCGGACCGGAGTTGCCCATCGATTGGGCAGTCCGGCGCCAGCGGGAGGGTGAGGGCAAGGTCTAATCTCAGCAGTATCAATTGCTTAACAAGCGTTAACCGATTGGCACAATTCTTGATCGCCTCGCCGCCGATCCAGGCAAACCGCCGCCCCAAGCGGCGAATGCCATAACAATAGGCAACGGGGCTAGGGGCATGGAACAGCTACAGACGGGCGCCGACGTCTTTTTTCTCCTCATGGGCGCGATCCTCGTATTCGCGATGCACGGCGGCTTCGCCTTCCTCGAGGTCGGCACGGTGCGTCACAAGAACCAGGTCAACGCGCTGGTGAAGATCCTGGTCGACTTCGCGATCTCGACGGTCGTCTACTTCTTCATCGGCTACACGATCGCCTACGGCGTCAGCTTCCTCGCCAGCGCGGAAGCGATCTCGGGCGGTGCCAAGGGCTTCGACCCGCAGGGCATGTCGCTCGTCAAGTTCTTCTTCCTCTGCACCTTCGCCGCGGCCATCCCGGCGATCGTCTCGGGCGGCATCGCAGAGCGGGCCAAGTTCGTGCCGCAGGGCGTCGCCACGGCGATCCTGGTCGGTCTCGCCTACCCGCTGATCGAGGGCGCGGTGTGGAACAAGAACTTCGGCCTGCAGACGGGCCTGTTCGGTCCGATCCTCGGGGCCGAGTTCAAGGATTTCGCGGGCTCGATCGTGGTCCATGCCTTCGGCGGCTGGGTCGCGCTCGGCGCGGTCTGGCGGCTCGGCGCGAGAATCGGCCGCTACGACCGCGGCCGCCCGATCGCCACTCCGCCGTCGTCGATCCCGTGGCTCGCGATGGGCTCGTGGATGCTGTGCATCGGCTGGTTCGGCTTCAACGTCATGAGCGCGCAGAGCCTCAAGGGCATCTCGGGCCTCGTCGCCATGAACTCGCTGATGGCCATGGCCGGCGGCATCCTGGCGGCGCTGGTCGCGGGCCGCAACGATCCGGGCTTCGTGCACAACGGCGCGCTCGCCGGTCTCGTGGCGGTGTGCGCGGGCTCCGACGTGATGCACCCGGTCGGCGCCCTCGTCACCGGGGCCGTGGCCGGCGTCATCTTCGTGCAGATGTTCCAGATCTCGACCAGCAAGTGGCAGATCGACGACGTGCTCGGCGTCTGGGCGCTGCACGGCCTGTCGGGGCTGTGGGGCGGCATCGCCTGCGGCATCTTCGGGCTCACGGCGTTCGGCGGGCTCGGCGGCGTGACGTTCGCGTCGCAGCTCGTCGGCAGCCTGATGGGCGCGGCGTTCGGGCTCGCGGCCGGCGTCGCCATCTACTCGGTGGTCGACATGATGCTGGGCCTCAGAATGTCGCCGGACGACGAGCGGCGGGGCGCAGACCTCGCGATCCATAAGATCGGCGCCAACCCCGAGGACGACGTCCGCATGGGCCGCATTTGATCCCGACGCGACGGATCCCGTCGGCGAGAACACGCAAAGCCCCGGCGGACCGGTCCGCCGGGGCTTTCGTTTCGCCGGTGGCGGCTTCCGCCGCGCCGGGCGGGTTCAGG
>JAKALI010000934.1 GCA_021813195.1 Pseudomonadota bacterium | reverse complement strand
GAGATGGTGACCGCCGATCAACTCGAAGCGCTGACTTCGGGACAGCTTGACGCAGGACTGATGCGGCCTCCCATCGCGCGGTCTGACCTGGTGACTAAGCGGATCTTATCAGAGCCACTTGTGGCAGCGATCCCGAAAGACCATCCGCTCGCACGCTTTGACAGCCTCTCGATCAAGGATTTCGATCAACAACCGTTCGTCATGTACTCGCCCTATGAGTCGCGATATTTCTACGACTTGCTCGTAGCGCAATTCAACCGGGCACAAGTATTGCCACGCTATGTTCAATACCTGAGTCAGATTCATTCAATTCTTGCCATGGTGCGCGCAGGTCTGGGAGTTTCGATTGTTCCGGAGGCCGCAGCTAATCTGTCGGTCGCCGGCGTGCGCCTTCGACCTTTGAAGTTGCGCACACGCACCTCGGCGGAATTAATCATGGTCTGGCACCGCAACGCCGAGAACCCGCTTCTGCCGGTTTTGGTCGAGGTCGCGAGCAAGTTGACTCATCGCTAGCTTGCCATGATCGATGCTCACTAGAGGCGAAGCTTTTGGTCGTCCGATCTAAAGAGGTGACGATAGCGATCTCGCGGTGAGTTTCGGTGCGGACGATCGTGTCCGCAAAGACGACAAGGCTCCCACGCTCGCCTTTACGGACACTGGCCTTGAGATCGACCGCTTGCTTGAACGTCATCCATACGGGCCAAGGCTATGTTCGTTGCCTTCGCAGCCGCTGGTAGAAAATTTGAAAATACGGGGCAGCTTACCCGTCTCCGGTCCGTGGGATCGCGCCTTTTCTATTTGCTCAGCCGAGAATGCTTTCGATCATCGACCGAAACTCTGTCGCGTTCGGCTTATAGGGGCTGGTGAAGTTGAAGTGACTGGATGCGCAGCTTTCGCTCAGTACTTCCATCGAGTTCAACTTGTAGCCCAGTTCCCGCAGAGTCGTTGGCAGAGACAGCCGCTTCATCATCGAGCGCAGCGCATCGTGCGCCGTAACGCCATCGGGGCAATCGAGCGCACGCTCCACGTCCTTGATTTTCATGGAGGCCTTGTCGCGCAAAAACGCCAGGCTCGCGATCAAGCCCAGAGCGCTGAGAATGCCGTGATGCAGCCCCTGGTCGCCGCAACCGATGGCGATGGCGTGGGCCGGGCCAAGGCCCTTGCCGATCGCCACGCCGCCTTCGAATGAGCCGATCAGCATTTCAAGCCGCGCGTCGAGGTCGTCGCCGTTGCGCGTCGCCTTTTCCACGTTCCTCCACACGCGCCGCATGCCGTCGATCGCGAGCACGTCAGCCAGCGGATTGATGGTCTCCGAAAGATAGCCTTCCACACAATGCGACAGAGCATCGAGGCCCGTGGCGGCCGTCAACCGCGGCGGCAGGGAGCGTGTCAGATCGGGATCACACACCGCAAGCTTCGGGATAACGTGCCGGCTAGTGATCCCGTTCGAGATCGTGACCGCGTCGGGATGGATGCCCGCGTCCGGGGAAGAATCCGATCCCGTGCCGGCTGTCGTCGAGATGACGACGATGGGCGCGACGTCATCGCCGATCTTGCCCGAGTTCGGACCGAGATAGTCAGTGATCACCCCCGGATGCGTCGCAAGCACGGCGACAAACTTTGCCGTGTCGATCACCGACCCGCCGCCGAGTGCAATCACGCTGTCGCAGCGCTCATCCCGGTAGTGCGCGAGAGCTTTGTCCGCGCCCTGGAATGTCGGATTCTCCGGCACCTCGGCGAACACCGCGAACTGGCATTTGCCGACAAGGGCCTGTTTGAGCCGCTCGACATGACCGGCCCGCACGAGGCCGGCGTCCGTGACGATCAACGGCTTGGCGAGTCCAAGATGCGCAAGCTCGCGAGCAAGACCTCCGAGCACGCCGCTCCCAGCGACAAGGCGCGGCAGTTGCAGAGAAAATTGCATCGCGGCGCTCCACTCAACGACGGAACAGCATCCCGATCAGCGTCAGCACGAGCTTCGGCGAAAGGAATTTGAAGCCGGCACGGAGCTGAGCCGGCGTGAGAACCGCTTTCATCGGCATCGCGCCCATGATTTTGCCGCTGATAATCAGACCGTCCGGGTGTTTATCGACCGCGGTGATCACGATGAGCTCTGAGCGCTCGGGTGTAAGGAACTTCATCTCGATATTTACCCGATTAGTTTGTCGAAGTTGATGCCGAGGTCCTCGCACGCCCTCATCGCGGTCGCCCGGCCGGCACCGCTCACGCTGGAGACGTTGATCGCGGTACCGGTGAGGTAAAGGCGGTCGATCCCCGGCACCTTGAGCTTTCCAAGCTCGGGCGTCGGCCGGTGGGCGCCGATCTGATGCAAATATTCGCCGGCGCCGCTGACGTCGCCGCGCTGGAACATCGGCGAGTGGCGCGATATCTCAAGCGGCGTGTCGAAGCGTTTGCCGAGAATGTTGGCATCGGTGATGTTGGTCGTGTAGCTGCGGTAACGTTCGAGGAACCAGTTGCCGATCTCCTCGCCCCGCTCGTCCCACGCCGCCGATCCACCGTCGCGCAGG
>JAKALI010000933.1 GCA_021813195.1 Pseudomonadota bacterium | reverse complement strand
CGACCTCGGTGCCTTCCTGCGCGTTTCGCGGGATCGTGAGCACGGATTTCACTGCATCGTGAGCAAGGATTTCGCGGGATCGTGAGCAGCGATTTCAGGCGATCGTGAGCACCTTTTGGAGGTGCTGGACGCTTCGGCCGACAACTCAACCGGGCTACGGGTTTCTCATTCAACGAATGAGGAAGCCCGATGCCCACCCAGAGATTGTCGATGCGCCGGATCAGAGAAGTTCTACGTTTAAGGCACCAGGGCCTCACCGAACGCGTCATCGCGCGCATGATCGGCGTGAGCAATGGCGTTGTGCATGGTTATCTGCGGCGCGCCCGTCATGCCGGGTTGACCTGGCCGCTGCCCGAGGGGATGGACGATGAGGGCCTGGAGCTCCTCCTGTTCCCAGCGCCGATTGCAGCATCGCAAAGCGACCGTCGAGCGATCCCTGATTGGATTTATGTGGAGAAGGAACTGCGCCGCCGCAGCGTGACACGCTTGCTGTTGTGGGAAGAGTATCGCGCGGCCAATCCCGACGGCTTTGGCTATACGTGGTTTTGCACGACCTTCGAGGCCTGGAAGAAGCGCGCGCGCCCGACGATGCGCCAGACCCACATGGGCGGGGAGAAAGTGTTCGTCGACTTTGCCGGCGACACCATCGACATCTTCGATCCCATCACCGGCGAAGCGCACGCCATGAAGCTGTTTGTCGCGGCGATGGGGGCCTCGAACTACACCTATGCCGAGGCTTGCCCGAGCGAGAGCCTGCCCGACTGGATCGGCATGCATACCAATCTGTTCAGGTTTCTGGGCGGCGTGCCGAAGTTTGTGGTCTGCGATAATCTCAAGGCCGCCGTCACCAATCCCGATCGCTACGATCCCGGTCTCAACCGAACCTACGCCGAGATGGCGAGCCATTACGGCACCGCCATCCTCGCGGCGAGGCCGAGACGCCCAAAGGACAAGGCGAAGGTTGAGGTCGCCGTCCAGATCGCGCAGCGCTGGATACTGGCGCGTCTGCGCAATCACCGCTTCTTTTCCTTGGCGGAACTGAATGCCACCATTGGCGTGCTGGTCGGCGAACTCAATGCCCGCCAGATGCGCGGTTTTGGCTCCAGCCGCGCCGAACTCTTCGCTGAGATCGACAGGCCTAAGTTGGGAGGGCTGCCGGACCAGCCATACGTCTTTGCGCGCTGGAAGCGCTGCCGCGTCGCGCCCGACTATCATGTCGAGATCGACGGGCATTGGTATTCCACCCCTTACCGCCTCATCCGCGAACTCGTCGATGTGCGCATCACTGACAAGATTGTCGAGATTTTCCATAAGGGTCAGAGGATCGCGAGCCACGCCCGTGCGCCCAATCGGCGCGGCCACACGACCATTGCCGATCACATGCCGAGCGCCCATCGCCGTTACGGCAAGTGGACGCCGGGAGGGCTGATCGCGGCCGGCGAGAGGATTGGTCCCTCCACCGCCGCCTTCTTTCAGGCTGTCATGGCTGACCGGCCTCATCCTGAGCAAGGCTTTCGTACTTGCCTCGGCATTTTGTCGCTGACCAAGAGTTACGGCAATGCGCGCGTTGATGCAGCCTGCCAGCGCGGCATCCTCATCAAGGCTCGCACCGTCGCCTCAATCCGTTCGATCCTCAAGAACGGCCTCGATCGCGCTTTCCTCGACGAAACGCCCGATCAGCAACCCCTGCGCCACGGCAATATCCGCGGTCAGAGCTATTTCCACTGAACCATGGAGATCGTAATGCTGACGCATCCCACTCATGAACGGCTGATCGCACTCGGCTTGACCGGAATGGCCAAAGCCTTGGAGGAGCAAAGGCGATCACCGGATCTTGATGCCCTCTCGTTCGAGGAACGCGTCGGACTGCTTGTCGACCGCGAAGCCGCCGAACGAGACACCAAGCGTCTGACAACGCGCCTCAAGTTCGCCGCACTACGTCAAAGTGCATGCGTGGAAGACGTCGATTTGCGTACGTCACGAGGAATCGACCGCGCTGTCTTCGCCAGACTCGTCATCGGCGACTGGATCGACCGCAATGAGAACCTGTCATCACAGGGGCAACTGGGCTCGGAAAGAGTTGGATTGCTTGCGCCCTTGGCCACAAAGCCTGCCGCGACAATCGTTCGGTTCAGTATCATCGCGTCCCGCGTCTCTTCGAGGCCCTCGCGCTCGCCCGCGGTGACGGCCGGTATGGCCGTCTGCTAAAAACCATTGGGCACGTTCAACTCCTCATCCTTGATGATTGGGGCCTGTCGGTTCTCAATGCGTCCGAGCGGCGCGACCTTCTCGAGATCCTCGATGATCGCCATGGCCGTGCCTCGACCATCGTCACCAGCCAAATCCCTGTGGAACACTGGCACGACGTCATAGGGGACCCCACCCTCGGCGACGCGATCCTGGACCGCCTCGTTCACAATGCTCACCGCCTTCAACTCACCGGAGAAAGCATGCGAAAGCAGAACGCCCGCAATCAAACTCTTGACGCCGTCTCAAACGCCTGAACCAATAACCATGTCGGTCAAAGC
>JAKALI010000932.1 GCA_021813195.1 Pseudomonadota bacterium | reverse complement strand
TGACGATCCCAGGCTCGGCGATGCAGCAGCTTGCGATCTCATCGAGCAGGTTATCGTTCCGCGCGCTCGGGACCTTGGCGGATTTGAAGTGCGCCGCGCGTTGCCGGCGGCAGGCAAGCAGATGATTGGACCGTTCATCTTCTTTGACCAAATGGGCCCGGCTGAGTTTCTCATTGGCCAAGGCATTGACGTGCGTCCGCACCCGCACATTGGCTTGGCAACGGTCACGTACCTCTTTGAGGGCGAGATCGTTCACCGCGACAGCTTAGGCACCGAAATGCCCATCCGTCCCGGTGCCTTGAACCTGATGACGGCCGGCCGCGGCATCGTGCATTCGGAACGCACGGCTACTGACGTCAAGGCCACGGGTCCTCGCCTGTTCGGAATCCAGGCCTGGGCCGCTCTACCCAAGTCGCACGAGGACCAGGACCCCGCGTTCGTGCATCACACGGAAACGGAGCTGCCGCGCATTGCAGGCGAAGGCAAGCGCGTGCGGGTCATCATGGGATCACTCTACGGACACACATCACCGGCCGCGTTCCCACACGCTGCTTTCTATGCCGAGGCTGTGCTGGCACCGGGCGCCGTGTTGCCGCTGGATGCAGATTATGACGAGCGCGGCGTTTACATCGTCTCGGGGGAAATCGATATCGCGGGTGAGTCGTTTGGCGCCGGACGGTTGCTCGTCTTTCGCCCGGGCGACCGCATCTCGATCTTGGCTGCGACCCACGCGCGCCTCATGCTCGTGGGCGGCGAGCCCATGGATGGGCCGCGTCACATCTGGTGGAACTTCGTCTCATCGTCCAAAGAGCGCATCGATCAGGCCAAGGCCGATTGGAAGCTCGGCCGCTTCGACACAGTCCCGGGCGATGCGCAAGAATTCATCCCGCTTCCGGAGGAGCGCTGATGCTCTACGCCGGCAGCTGTCACTGCGGGGCCATCGCCTTCGAGGTGGAGGCTCCGGAGGCCATCGTGGCGCAGGACTGCAACTGTTCAATCTGTTCCAAATCCGGTTTTTTGCATCTGATCGTTCCCCGGTCGCGATTCCGGCTCTTACGTGGTGGAGATCAGTTGACGACGTACACCTTCAACACGGGCGTCGCGCGTCACACGTTTTGTCGCGTGTGCGGCATCAAACCGTTCTACGTGCCACGGTCGAACCCGGATGGGATCGACGTTAACGTGCGCTGCCTGGACGTGGCACCTTGCTCAGTGACCATCAAGCCGTTCGACGGACGCAATTGGGAAGCAAACGCCGGAAGGCTGGCCCACTTGAGTGAGGAACGCTGATCCATGCGTGTCGGACTTGCAGACGTCCAACCGAACGTGCCATCACCCCTTCAGGCGGTATACCCCACCGATCGTATTGCGATCCGCATAAACCTCAGGGCACGAGACGGCAGCATCATGCAGAACGCGAACATCCTCGATCCCCGCGGCCCGATGGCCGACGCTTTGGCACGCGGTTTCGGACTTGATAAGACTGACGCCTCAAAGGTTCTCGCAGCGCTCGCGCCGGAATTGTCGCGCGCGGTGGAGCGCAATACGCTCAATCGCGGCGGCATCGCTGATTTGATCGCCACGCTCGGGCAGGCCGATTATCAAAAAGCTCTCGATCCCGACTTTCCGTTGTCATCCCCCGGCGTTCGCGATAGCGGCATTCCCGCGCTGGAGACGATTTTCGGCAACAAGGACGCAAGCCGGGCGGTCGCGGATCGCGCAGCACGCGCAAGCGGCGTGGATGCAAGCCTCATTCGGCAGATGCTGCCAGCCATCGCCACACTGGCGATGGGCGCGCTGAGCAAGACGGCCGGCAATCAGATCGACAATATCCTCGCGCAGGTGCAGGCGATGCCGGGAAGCCCTTTGCCTTTACCTGGAGGCGCGCCGCAACGGCCTGCGCCGTCCATCGCGCCCGCCCCCGCACCGCGCACAGGCAACGGCGTTGGACATCAACAGCCGTTGCCTGTGCCAGGGCATATCCCTGATCTCGGCCGCACGTCCAACCCCTATGAGGACTTGTCGGATGTCATTCGCCGTGGCGGAACCCGCTTGCCGCAATCGCGCGGTCCCCGTCCCGGCGAAAGCAGCCCAGCCCCTTCGGGTGGGTCCTTGGACAGCGTTATCCGCGACATCCTTGGGGGCTCATTCGGCTTCGAGAACCGCGGGTTTCTAGGCTGGCTCCTGCGGGCGGTCGTCCTGCGCTACGGCTGGCAAATTCTGCAATGGCTCATGCGCCGCTTTCTCTCCGCGCGTTGATTTGAGGGCGCGGCCGCACGAGACCCCACCACAAAACGTCGAGAGGGTGACCGATGAAAGACCTCATGAGCATGATGAAACAGGTGGGCCAGATGCAAGCCCGCATGCAGCAGGTCCAGGAGGAGCTTGCGGCCGCCGAGGTCGAGGGACAATCAGGCGCGGGCCTTGTCCGCGTCGTCCTCAATGGCAAAGGCGACATACGCAAGCTTTCCATCGACCCCAGTCTCATGAACCCAGGCGAAGCCGAAATCCTGGAAGACCTGATCGTCGC
>JAKALI010000931.1 GCA_021813195.1 Pseudomonadota bacterium | reverse complement strand
GAACAGCGTTCGTCGAACTTGAGGAATCGTCGCGCATGGCGGCGAATGGCCGCAAGTCGAGGGTGGCCTCCTGGACGGTCGTGCGTGACGGAATTGGAACCGTGCGCCGAGTGGCAAGAACACCGAGGACGACCAGGATCGCCGCAACGAGGCCGCCGGCGCCGGCCACCGCGCGGCGCCGCTTTCTGGCATGGCGCATTCGGTTGACGTCTTCGAGGCAGGCGTCACAGAGACCAACGTGCTGTGCAGCGGGGTGATCGAACGGGACGGTCTTACCGGCTACCTGCCGCAAGATGTCCGGTGTTGGACAATCCTCGCGGCCCTTGGCGGTCTGCCGTGGATACATCGCTTCGTCGTTCAGATCGCCTCTTTCGCCGCGGTTCGCCGCCATTTACGTTCTTTTTTTCTTCCGATTTCGACGCCGTGAGACCGAACTTTTCCACGACCATGGCCAGTCCGCGGCAATAGTTTGTGTACAGAGCGCCGGTCGTGATTCCGAGGCGCTTCGCAATTTCCTCCCCAGTGTACCCCGCCCGGCGGCCGGCAAAAATTGCACGTGTCTGTTCATCCATCGCGTCCAGGACCTCAGCGATCAAAATCCGCCGCTCGAGGCTCGCGGCTTCAGTTTCTGAAGTTAGCTCGGGGCGAGCCCGGTCAGAACCATCGGTGGAATCGATCGGGATGAGGCGCTTTTCACGGCTCAGGTGCCGGTCCACAAGGTGCCTGAATGCCGATTTTAGGTATGCCTTATAATCCTCGATCCTCGTTCGAGAGAGCACGTCACAGACCTGGTCTACAGCTTCATCCGCCAGACTATTGGCCAACGACGGGCAACCCAACTCCGACCGCCGGTAGGCCAGGAAAAACGACGTAATTCCGCGCGCAGCGGACACGACGCTGGGATGACGGGCCATGCCGTCCCCATTTGTGTCGCTGATCCAGATCTCGTAGGAATCTTCTGAGCTGAAGCGAGACCGGAGGCCCGCAGTGGCTTGGAATGTCATGTGGACCTCTTCTTGGATTTATAGCGGTTTATACGAAAAAAATCAAGCAATTTCGAAAAACCCGCGGCTTCAGAAATGTTGTAAGGTTCGGCGTCCGCCGATGCTCTTACTCAGTGAGGGATTAAGAACCTCGTGAATCCAATGAAGGAGTACTTGTCGGAGATGAAACCAAACGGAGTCGAGCGAAAGCTCATTTCAAATTGCCGCCGGGCCGTCAGCTTTGCGATCCTGTTTGCGGCCGGAACCCCGATTTTCGCCCAGACCACCGGCAGTCCCTGGGAGAACGCAGTGAACGTGCTTCAACTCAGCATGACCGGCCCGATCGCCCGCGGCCTCGCTCTGGTCGCGATTGTCGTGGGCGGGCTCATGTTCGCCTTCGGCGAAGGCGGCAGCAAGCGCATGTTGTCTGGCATCATTTTCGGGCTTGGCATGGCACTGGCCGCTGTCAACTTCATGAACTGGCTCTTTCCGGGGTAGGAATCTGGGCACAACCTGTGGCCGCAGGAGGCCGATCCGGACCGCGCCTGGGCTTGCTACTCCGGCGCGGATTTTCGACCGGATTTATCCTCCCTTCCGTCCGACTTTGGAGCGATCAATACGATGAATCAACCTATCCATCATCCCGTTTATCGTTCGCTCAATCGAGCGCTCACCGTACTCGGATGCGAACGCAAGCTGTTCTTCGCGTCAGCGGTCATCGGCGCCGCCACCTTCACGGCCTTCAATTCCTTCTGGGGTGGCATTGTCATGTGGCTGGTCCTGTACATCCTCGCACGGTGGGTCACGGCGTACGATCCACAGATTCTTCATATTTTGCTGAACTCGGCCCGGTTTCGGCGCCAGTACGATCCAGCCAAATGCTCACTCACGGAGGTGGCAATTGATTGACCTTGGCCGAGCGTTCAAGCACTATCGCGAATCCGGAGCCCTGAACGCATTGCTCGCGCCGTCGTCTTTTGTCGACGAGGCGACGTTCCTGACGAAATCCGGGGAGTTGGGGATGGTGGTGGGAGTCAGGGGAATCGACTACGAATGCCTCGACGTCGGCGTGTTGGACGCCCTTACTCGCCGCTTCGAGGCAGCGCTGCGCACCTTCGATGAGCGCTACAGGCTCTATCAGTACCTGCTGAAGCGGGACGGCGCCAGGGTCCCTCGCAAGCGCGCTTACGGAAGCCCAGTTGTTGAGGAAGCGGTGGGCAACCGTGTTGATTACCTGGAATCGAAGGCGGGCTCACTCTACTCGATGGAGGTGTATTTCGTTGTGCTCTCCGGCGCGGAACACCCTCACGAGAAACTGGCTGACCTCGCCCGCCGGGTCGCTCGCCAACCGCGGCGAATCCTTGTTGGCTCCTTGTCGAATGAAAGAACGCTCCAGATTCTGGAGACGGAACTTGCACAACGACGGGAGGCGCTCAGGAACAAGGTTCAGACATTTGTCATACAGCTTCAAGACGTTCTTTCCGTGCGCGTTCTGGACAAGGCCCAGGCATTTGCCTTTTTCCGTCGCCTGGTGAATCTGGACCCGCG
>JAKALI010000930.1 GCA_021813195.1 Pseudomonadota bacterium | reverse complement strand
TCATATACCAATAGGTATCAGATACCTTGGCATGGCCAACATAGGTCGAAAGTGCCGCAACGGCGTTATCGATGTCGCATCCTTCAGCCTGCCAACGCTCCAGCCGCCGGCAAATGAAGGTGTGCCGATAATTCCGCCGGCGGAATTAGCGCCATAGTTCCGGCACCCCGATTATTCCGGCAGCCGGCGGCGACGGGCTGTGTTTCCGGGGGACCACGCGAGCGTGGGGGCATCTTTGGCGGAATAATCAGAGACGTCTGCAGGAAGGGTAATGGCGACAGGTAATGAGCGAGACAGTTCTGTCCCGGACGACGCGGATTCAGGGGCAATGCCGATTTTGATCTCGATCCTGTGGTTGCGATCGGTTCTGGTCTCCCGCTGGGGATATTCCCCGAGCTTCAGGGAGACAAAAGATGGCCAACCACATTGGACCGATAGCCCGTCATATTGATCAATTCGCAGAGTTTCTTACGGCCGAGGGTTACGCTTCGCAGACTGTGCGGAGCAAGTGCGCGCTCGCAAGAGCCCTCAGTCATTGGCTCGCGCGGCATGGATCGACGCTGACAGATCTGGACGAGAAGGTATTGCGGCAATTTTACACTCACCGGTGCCGATCAAGGCGGCGCGGCGATCGACTGACTGGTGATCAGTTGCTTGAGTTCTTGCGCGATCGCGGCCTGACTCCGTTACCAAAGCCCAGCATAGACCGTTCGCCAGTGGGTCAGCTCACACGCGACTACGAGAGATTCTTGAGTTGCGAGCGCGGCTTGGCGCGTGCGACGGTGGCGCGCTATTTACCCATCGCTCAGCGGTTTTTGAACAAGCATTTTCAGAACAAGGCTTTGCGACTTCGCGACCTCACCCCGAGAGATGTGCATCGTTTCATTCTTCTCGAGAGACAACGTGTTGATCACAGGTCCACGAAGCTGACCGTCACGGGGCTGCGCTCATTTCTACGCTTTCTGCACCAGCGTGGAAAGACAAGGACTGATTTGGCCGGCGCACTACTGGGAGTAGCTCACTGGCGACTGTCGCACATCCCCAAGTTACTTGCGCCCGAAGAGGTCGAACGACTGCTCGAGAGTTGCAACCGCGATACGCCGTCCGGTCAGCGCGACTACGCGATCTTGCTGCTTCTGGCTCGACTGGGTTTGCGCGGTGGCGAAGTGCTCGCCATGACTTTGGACGATCTAGACTGGGAACACGGCGAGGTGCTTGTGCGCGGCAAAGGTCAGAGATTCGAACGACTGCCGCTACCCCGGGAAGTGGGCAAAGCGCTCGTTCATTATCTGCGTCATGTGCGTCCGACCTGTTCGACTCGCAAGGTTTTTATCCGGCTGAAAGCGCCGTGGCATGCCCTTCGCCTCACCGCCATTTGCTGTGTGGTGCGTCGTGCCCTCATGCGTGCCGGACTGAGTCCAGCGTTCAAAGGAGCACATCTATTTCGGCATTCTCTGGCAACCCAGATGCTGCGCCGAGGCGCATCGCTCGGTGAGATCGGCCAACTGCTTCGTCATCGTCAGCCCACCACGACGCAGATTTATGCCAAGGTTGATATCGAAGCCCTACGCGGGATTTCCCTACCGTGGATGGGAGGTGCGGCATGAGTTCGCTAGACACCGCGCTTGAGGAGTACCTGCGGGTACGTCGTGCCATGGGATACAAGTTGCTGCTATCCGGGCGGCTGTTGCAACGGTTCGTTGAGCTCGCCAAACGTGAGCGCGCCCACTACATCACCACCGAGCTGGCGTTGAAGTGGGCAACACAGCCTACACATGCCACGCCAGCCCAGTGGGCGAACCGCTTGGGGATGGTGCGACGCTTCGCATTGTACTGTCATGGAATCGATCCGCGCAACGCTGTGCCGCCGTCTGATCTGCTGCCTTATCGGTATCGGCGCGTCTCGCCCCGTCTCTACAGCGACGAACAAATCCTCCATCTACTCAAGGCGGCCCGACAATTGCCTTCCAGGATTGGATTGCGACCGCACACCTTTGCCACGCTCTTTGGGTTATATGCGGCTACCGGTTTGCGCGCGAACGAGGCCTTGCAGCTTCATCGTGAGGATGTGAACTTGGAGAGCGGCGTGCTTAGGATTCGCCAGAGCAAATTCGGCAAAAGCCGATATGTTCCCGTTCACGCGTCGACCCAACGCGCGTTGAAGCGTTATGCAAAGCTTCGGGATCGCCTGGTTCCCAGCCCCCGCTGTCCTTGTTTCTTTCTTTCTGACCGTGGCAGTCGAGTGACGTATGACATGCTCCGCTGGACCTTCGTCAAACTCTCGCACCAGATAGGCCTTCGCGCTTCCGGCGATTCGCATGGACCAGTTTTGCATGGGTTGCGCCATCGGCTGGCCATCCAGACGCTGGAGAAGTGGTATCGTCGTGGCGTCGATGTCGAGCGCCGTTTGCCCCAGCTTTCCACTTATTTGGGGCACGCTCACATCACTGATACGCAGTGGTATCTGACGGCGACTCCACAGTTACTGCGTTACGCATTGAAGCGGGTCGAGCAATCCGAGCGGAGGGCACGG